>JBBQCU010000047.1:0-12331 GCA_038319065.1 Methylococcales bacterium | reverse complement strand
GGCTATGGCACTTTTCCGGTCGTCGCCGTGAGCAATCAACTTACCTATCATGGAATCATAATAAGGCGGTACTTTATAGCCGTTGTAAATGTGGGTTTCACAGCGGATACCGGGGCCACCCGGCATGTGGAACTGATCAATCGTGCCGGGACAAGGCATGAAAGTCCGGGGATCTTCAGCATTTAAACGGCACTCAATGGCATGGCCGGTAATTCTGACTTGATCCTGAGAGATGGATAATGGTTCTCCCGCAGCAATGCGCAATTGCTCCTTTACAATATCAAAACCCGTGATCATTTCGGTAACGGGATGTTCGACCTGAACGCGGGTGTTCATTTCAATAAAAAAGAATTCGCCTTTTTCATACAAAAATTCAAAAGTACCCGCACCCAAATAGCCAATATCAATACAGGCTTTTGCGCAACGTTCGCCGATGGTTTTACGCTGTTTTGCGGTAATGCCCGGAGCAGGAGCTTCTTCAACCACTTTTTGATGACGGCGTTGCATGGAGCAATCGCGCTCACCCAAATGGATGGCGTTACCGTGGGCATCCGCCATCACCTGAAATTCAATATGACGCGGATCTTCCAGGAATTTTTCCATGTAAACTGTCGGATTGCCAAAAGCACTGCCCGCTTCAGCTTTAGTCATGGCGATGGCATTAATAAGCGCTGATTCGGTATGCACAGTTCGCATACCTCTTCCGCCGCCGCCTCCAGCGGCTTTGATAATAACCGGATAACCGATTTCGTGAGCCATTCTGAGGTTTTTCCTGTCGTCGTCTGACAAGGGGTCGTTATTGCCGGGGACACAAGGGATTCCCGCTGCCAGCATGGCATTCTTGGCGGAAATTTTGTCACCCATCATACGGATGGTTTCTGCATTCGGGCCGATAAAAACGAAGCCGCTTTGTTTTACTTTTTCCGAAAAATCAGCATTTTCGGACAGGAAGCCGTAGCCCGGATGAATAGCTTCTGCATCGGTCACTTCGGCAGCGCTGATAATGGCTGGAATATTCAGGTAACTGTCAGCGGAAGCCGCTGGGCCAATGCATACCGATTCATCGGCCAGCCGTACATGTTTAAGGTCCCGGTCTGCTTCAGAATGGACAGCGACCACCTTAACGCCTAATTCTCTACAGGCGCGTAAAATACGCAGCGCGATTTCGCCCCGATTAGCGATGACTATTTTGTCGAACATGAGTGTCCCCCGTTTCCCTGTTATTCAATGATGAATAAAGGTTGGCCATATTCGACCGGTTCAGCGTTATCAACCAGGATTTGAGTAATAACACCGCTTTTATCGGCTTCAATCTGATTAAGAATTTTCATTGCTTCAATAATGCACAAGGTATCGCCGGCCGCAACAGTTTGCCCGATTTCTACGAAAACTTTTGTACCGGGTGAAGCCGAGCGGTAAAATGTACCGACCATAGGCGATTTGACCACATGCCCGGATATTTTTTCTTCCGCCGGCGCTGCCGTAACAACAGGTGCAGCAGACGCCCCACTGACTGGTGCGGGTGCATAAGCAACCTGTGCAGGAGCGGCAGAATAACGGCTAATGCGGATGCATTCTTCGCCTTCTTTAATTTCAAGTTCGGCAATGTCGGATTCTTCGATAATTTCGATGAGTTTTTTTATTTTTCTAATATCCACTGTTAGGGTCTCTCGGTTAATATCTGATGAGCGGCCAGTAAGGCCAGTTCGTATCCTGTTGCTCCTAAACCGCAGATAACGCCTCTGGCAATATCCGAGAAATAGGAATGTTTTCTAAAAGGTTCGCGTGCGTGGACGTTTGATAAATGAACCTCTATAAATGGGATTCGTGTTGCCAGCAAAGCATCGCGTATGGCGACGCTGGTATGGGTAAATGCAGCTGGATTGATAATGATGAAATCGACTTGGGTTTCGTAAGCCCGATGAATTAATTCCACAATTTGATGTTCTGCATTGTTTTGATGAAAGTCGAGTTGATGATTTAACTCGGCGGCTTTTTTTTCGAGTAACTGTTGGATGCCGGCAAGCGTCTTATTTCCGTAATGGCCGGGCTCGCGGACACCCAGTAAGTTTAAATTCGGGCCATTTAATACGGTAATAATCGCCATTTATGCATGTTTCAGTAAGGTTAAAAAGCACTAACCCGATAATTTTGCCTAATTTTAGGCCTTTTGTCCAGATAATATGTTTTTAACAAAAGATAGCAACAGGATACCGGTTGTTTGAAGTTGTTTCTTAACTTATTCGCGATTTTTAAAGTTTTTTATGCAGTTGCAGAGGTCTTGCGATGTTGAAATACCGGTAGTTACTAATTGAAGATTTCTCACTTGTAAGTCAGTCAAACAACAGGTTATTAAACAGGTAAAGTTTCATAGTATGGTTGCAGCGGAACGAAACCTATTAATGTGGGTGGAGCGCCCCCATACGGGGTTTCGCTCCTGCACTATCTTTCCCCTTACTCAACCCGCTTAACCGCTGGTGGATTCCAGCGTCCATCGAGTGCGTCGGCTTTGGGTGCATACAGCCGCATCGTCACGCCCAATGGCCCTTTCGGGGCCGGCAACCAGTTCGATTCCTTGTCTGCACCTGGGTTTTCATTTTGAATATAGATATACAGGGAGCCGTCTGCATTGTATTTAAACGGCATCCAGGAACTGACAGCAAAGCGGTTGACAGGATTCGCGGCCTGGTAACCCTCCACGTCATACATCGTGACCGACCAGAAAGCCTGTACCGGCGGCAACTCTTCCTTACTGAAGTGCAGCACATATTTCTGATCGCCGTTCATCGGCTTGCCGTCGGCGTCAGCAATGTTTATGGGATAAATCGCATCCGCCGGCTGATTGGCGCCCAAACCAAGTACCGTAACTATGGCACGCTTGAGATAATAGTCGCCATAAACACCCATGGTGTCGGTATTCATCGACCAGCCATTCACCACGCGTGCAAGAACCGGAAGCTTCCATTTCATCAACGCCTGGCTGGCGCTGGGCGCTTTATCAAGCGCCTCTTTCAGCAGGTTCAAGCTTTTCATAATCGAAGCTTTTGCCCGCTACGATGCCGATCTTCTTCAGTTGAGCCACCATAGACCAGTCGGTAATATGCGGTGGATTGACTTTCATCACTTCGGCGGCATATTTGAAGTAAGCAGCGGCTGACATCTGATTGACCTGTTCTAGAGGCGGAGTCTTCATATCTACATTGGGATCAATAACAGCTTTCACTAGCTTCGGCTTTTTTCCCCACTGAGAAAGCGGAGTAAGTTTGAAACCGTCCTGCACTTTATGCACTGCGGCATAGTCATCGGGACCATTGGTCTGGGTACGGTCAATAATCCATACTTGCGGAGTCGGTGCATCGATGCGCTGCACGCCTTTCGGTAGCTTGCCCTTCCAGCCATCCGGCACAACCGCATAATCGCCTGCCTCAGTGCCGGTGGTACGCTTGCCAGGCACGGCAAAGGCATCGGTCCACATATCCAACAAAGGCATCAGGTAATAGCGGCCATCGGTGTCCGGAACTGACAGGATTAACGGCTCCTTGACCAGATCCAGCCAGGCAATCGAGTACAGAGTATCGAAGTTAGGCCGCACCACCACCTTCATATCCGCAGGCGGATATTCACGGACATGGGCAAACTCATTCATGGGGCCGTAACCGGGCTTCTTGCCGCTTTCTATATTGGTCATCTGCCGGCGTGTGACATCCATCGTCACCAGCGGGTAGAGATAAAGGTAGGCGTTTACGCCAATCTCACCCGCTTCCTGTTCACTCAATTCCGCACTGGCTATAGCTGGAACGGTCAGTGCTGTAGTCAGTAGGAGACCCGCTATTATCGATAATATTTTTTTCATTTTTACTACCGGCAAACTCGAACCCCATTTACCCATCTGCAATTATGGGGGACCGGAGTAACGACCACCGGTCTACGCGGTGCGACTACGACAGGTTTTGGTGCGACAACCACTGGCCTTCTGGTAACCGCCGCTCCATTGGGTCCGGCGCAACCAGCCCGGTATGCGCCCCGTGCACAAACAACGGCTTGTGTGATCGTAATGCTCGACATCACCAAAAACAAGGCAATGAGTATTTTCACTTGGGCTTTCAAAGTATTTTCCTCTTTTTGTATTAATTGTCAGTATGTGATTTAGCCTCAGATAACCAGGCTTGCGCCTGGTCAAACTGATCTAGCGTAAAAAACTCAATAGCCGTCTGACGCATCGGTTTTCCGGTAAACATGAAGGCTTCAACTTTCCATTTCTCGTCACCGACAAATGCAATTTTAGAAATGCCCTCTCCATTTTCTTCCAAAAAAAATGTATTTTCCCATCCGGTTTCTTTGCTCCAGCCCTGGAAGTCTTCCAATTCAATTAATACACGAAATTGGCCGAATTGCTCCAGGCTCGACCTGGCGAGAGCCTGAAGTTCCAGAAAATCACTTACCGTCAGTTTGCCGATAAGCTTGACCCAATTATTCCGATTAAACTCTTTGATAAGTTGATATGACACAGTCGGCCCTTCCTTTTTAATTATTTAATTATGTTCTTCTTAAACTAGTTCACTTAACTTCCTTTACAAACTCACAGCGTTGCTTGATGAGCGGCGATGTGTCCGGATTGCCTATACCTCTTGCAATCATGGCAATAACGCGATCATCTGTATCATAACCCACATGGGCTTCCAACGGATTGGCAAGGTCGGTCATGCCGAAAGCATCCATCACTTTGGCAATATTAATATTGACATTGGTGATCCTGGCGCAGAGCCGGGAGTCAATATATTTTTCCGCAAATCCAGGCGGTATGCCATAACTTAACAGGTCATTCGGATCACTAAAGGCGATAATCTCGGTTTCTTTGAGCATGCGCTTTTTATAATCAGCGCCTTTGGGATCGCAATAACTCGTTTTCTGTCCGGCCACTTCGGGAAGCTCCCGGCCCAGTTGCAACATGGGGAGCTGGTTGGATAGCATGAACATGGGAATGCGCTTGTTTTGTAATGCCTGAACGGCTTTAGTAGAAATGGTAACTTTTTGGTTTGAACCAAAATGTTTTTCAGGGTTTGCCAGTAAGGAAGCGATACGCTGTGTACCGTCAATGACGATGCGGCTACCCAAACTGTGAGAAATAATTACATAATTATTGTTGGCAATGCTGCCGGCACTGGAATCGTTCAAGCCCAGGCAGGCATGCTTACCGCTGTCCGGAAGCTCTTCCCAATCTTTTGTGTCCATCCAACAGAATGACTGCGCGTATGCCGCCAGAATGGGTACTCTGCTTTGTCCCAGATAAATAATAGGATCAGGACCGGTATCGTTGCTGAATTTCTTCAACATGGCGTTGATCTTGGCCCGGCGGAAGTCATATTCTCCCGAGTTATCGAAGTCCAGCAGAGCTTTTTCTTGCCGGGTTATTTCCGACCAGGTCAGTTCGTAAAAGGTAAGTTCTTGACCATATTTCTCATTGAGCAAGCGCGTTACCCGTAAATTCCCCAGATTCTTGCCTGGAAATAAGGGGGTAGTCAATTCAATATTTTTCTGAACTTCCGAACGCGCGTTCAAGTTTAATTCTTTGGCCAGTTTCTCGAGGAATTCGGTGGTATAGCCCGGCTTATGATCGCCTACGCCATGAACAAACAGTACCTTGGTTTTTCCATTCTTCTTGGTCAAATCGGCTTCAATACCGGTAAAAGGTTCACCCCAAACTTGACATTGCCGGGTATCTTCGTTTTCAGATTTTTCCAGTACAGCTTCCGCCGCGCCTTTACCAATGCTTGCGCAACCCGATAACAACAGAGTGATTGCAAGCGATGACAGCAGCCATCCGGTTTCTACAGTGCATAATTTTAAGCGCTTATTCATGGGTTTTTATTCCAGTGTGTTGTGTGAGAAAGTCAGTCCATAAAAGGTTACAGTAACAAGACTACATCGATATTAAACGACGAACCAGGACAGAACTGAATCGGCATCTCTTTTCCTTCTTTAAAATTCCAGTTACTGTCACTGCGGTTTCTCAATCGCAGCCCGGATGCGTTGTGAAAAATCAGGTGACCGATCGGCTGCATGAGCCACCGGATTGATATGGGCTTGCCGTTGCAATTCTTCAAAA
Organism: Methylococcales bacterium; assembly: GCA_038319065.1. Classification (GTDB taxonomy): domain Bacteria; phylum Pseudomonadota; class Gammaproteobacteria; order Methylococcales; family Methylomonadaceae; genus Methylobacter_C. The sequence continues at coordinate 6,225 of JBBQCU010000047.1, read as the reverse complement.
GGTAATTGCGTATCCAGCCTGCCGGATTCGTATAGATACTCCGGTACATAACCGCTAAACAGAATTTTCCATGAAAAAGGCAGATGTCCGGCATTAACAAGACTATTAAACCATATATCAGTGGTGCAATTATCCAGCAGGGTATTATAAAACGCCGGCTTTTCGTGCAATTCATTTATTTTTCGAATGTATTCCATAAACAAACGGCGAACATTTTCTTTATTCGGTTTGAGACGATAGCGGTAAACATCTTCAGGAGGATCCTTACGATAGTTGGTACGCAAGCGAATCACATCGCGTTCATCCGCTACAATATAGGTAAGCTCGTACTGCCGGAAAAAACCCTTGATCGTGGAATAGTCTTCATTCAACTCTTTGCGGGCCTCTATTGAAACAGCCAGATAATCCTTATTGCCAAAATTAAAACTCATAATCGTGTGCGCAATGGCTGGTCCCATCCAATAAACAGCAAACAGATCGACACCCTCAAGCTGATTTAAATCGTATTTTTTGGTGTAATAGGCTGGAGAAAAGTCAAATTCACTGCGATATTCAAAATTGCGGACATTATGAACCGTGACAATGTCTCCATCGATTGTGGCATAAGGCAATTGGGCCAGATCAGGTTGCCACTGCCGTTCATTTGATGGCTTGATAGCAAACAACCACCAGCCCAGAATCGCAACAAACAAAATTGAAAAAGTGACTAACAAACGTTTGCGCCAACGAGTAAAGCCTAGACTGACCAACGTCACCAGGCCAAACAAAGCAAATATCGCTGCTATAACTGTCTGAAAAATACTGCCATGGGAATCACCAAAATAGACGGCTAACACAGCCCAGAGCGTAGCGCCAATAAGCATCAATACCAGTAATGATACCTTGATAAATTTTAGCATGAAGTGCCCAGGACTCCCTTATTTCTAAAAAAACTCACATCTGGTTTCCACGCGCTACGCTCAGCGTTATACACAATTTTATAAAATGCACGACATTCCGGCAGGGATTCACGTCAGGCTATCCTGCCTGACGCTCTTTGGGTTAATGCAAATCTGTTCCAGACAGATTTGTGCCGAATATTAACGTTAATTACGAATTAGAAAGGTCTTAAGGTAAACGCAGTAGGATCGCTAATGACTTCACCCGGTTTCCGGTTGGCAATTTGCACGAACTGCTTCGCCCACATATCCATAATGCCCTTGGCCGGCCCATACCAGGTCAGCCGAGTCAGATCGATGGGGCCGACATCCGCCATATTACGATCGGCGAAGGTTGCTACGATCTCGCCTGTTTTCAGATCGCGCAAGCGTCCTTCAAAGGCCGCCCGGCGCTGGTTGACAACGCCCGCAGCAGTACTTCCGCCAGGAACTGCCCAGCCAGCCGCATGTAATACAGGTGTCGATGGGTCTATTTCTACTAGTGCGATCTCCAAACGCAAAACCCCTTTTTTATGTCTTCCGGGTGAATCGATGACTTTAAAGCGATGATTGGGATCTTCTTCAAATTCCTTGACTATCTGGTCATGAAAGTACACAGCAAGCTCGTCAATATCTTTCTTGACATCGCCAAACCAACTCGCCGAACTCATGTCATGAAGCCAATCCATTTTCAACATATACTGGGTATTTACGGGAGCGACAACCAATTCTTTGTAATGTGCCTTGTCGAAACCGGGTTTGATCCAGGCCCTCTGAAAGGGTATGTACGCAATTTTTTTGTCTCGATCAGGCTGCTCGATAAATCCGGCGTTAGGCGCCGGCTCAACCACCACCGACTTGACTTCATTACTTCCTGACTGAATAAGAGAGCACCCCGATAATGTAACCATGACACAAAATGACTGCGTCAAGACTACGGAATTCTTTTTTATTTTTTTACTAAGTATTTTCAATTGATTGCTCCAGGTTTAAAAAAATCAGTCTATTGTTTTCTTTTTTCCCGGCCACTGTCCACTGTTATTAAGTTAAAAAGTGGGTTCCAGTGGTAATAAAGTCCTGTTTGAGCGAAACTCTTTTTGAAAGATCAGGGACGGCGTTGCTAACTCCGCCCCACGTCAGCCGTGAACTCAGTTTGTGGCGGGCTTGGTGACCTCGATCGAAACCGCTCGGGTCAGGCGCGCCACTACCGTGTCTCCCTTCTTGACTTCGTTGAGGCGTTTTATTTCACGCCCGGCTTTCACCTTTATAATGTTGCCCTCGGGACCTTTGAGCATCACTTCCCGGGTCCAATAATTAATAGCTACAACGGTGGCTTTCACTTCCACGGCGTCAACGGCCGCAAAACCCGGCTTGCTGCCCAAGGGCGCGCGGCCAACTTGCGTTACACGTTCCGCAGCGGGTTCTTTACTACCGGTCACAAATAATTCGACAGTTTCCAGCAAGGATGTCTTGACTTCGTCGCCGACGTGAATCTGGGCAAAATTTCGTACCTCAGGCCCGCATTTAACCTTGGCCACTTTGCCCTCGGGAGATTGCAGGGTAACCACCCTGTTTTTCTTGTCGATGGCCTTCACTGTTGCGGTGATGACGACCAACTCGCCTTTAATCCCACCGGGCCTGGCCTGCGCCTGGGTTGTAGACGTTTGATCCTGCGCAACCATCGCCGGGGGCCCTGCCTCAAGGGATTGCGCAGAAGCCTTGCTTCCGGAACTGGAGCATCCCGATAGCAGCGAGGCGGTAACCCATGCAGTAGCGCAGAGAATTAGCCAATGTCTTTTATCGTTCATGAGTTTTCCTTATTTAAGTGTGATAGTTTTCGGTTTTGAAAATCGTTTAATTGAATTCCAGGCGTTTGTCCGGCTTAATGTAACTTAGAAAAGATTTATGCTAAACGTTACGGGAGCACTAATCACTCCGCCGGGTTGGCGATTGGCAGTTTCTGAGCGTGACAGGGTTTGCAACCCCGTCACTCATGTTTTGTAGATCACTGAGATAGTTAAATGTTTCGGACGGGTTTACAAAACCCGGCCAGCTTCCTGTTACCAACCAAGTTGTTTTTTATTCTTAAAACCCCGATTGAGTAATCCAGCTCAGCCATTCAAGGCTGCCTGAATTTTAGTTTCATCCTCATGGGAAAGGGACGTTTTGAGAATGGTTCCGCCTGTCCCTTTTAATTCCTCAAGAACTTTGCCGGGCGCAGCTGATGGATTTCTTAACAGAACGAACAGCGCCGAACTGCCGGGTGTCAGCGTGGCGGCGAGATCCTTCATGAAATTGTCATTGATTCCAACGTCGGTGAGAGCGCCGGAAACCGCACCCGCCGATGCGCCAACGGCCAAGCCCAGCAAAGGGTTAAGGAACATCAAACCAATCAGTGAACCCCAAAATCCGCCGGACATCGCACCGGCAGATGTCAGGCTGACGGCCTGATGTAATTTGACTTTACCCTTGTCGTTCTTGACGGCAACAACCGCATTTTCGAGTTCCAGAAGGTAATCACGTTGCAGTTTCCACAACTGGAGACGGACTTCCTCTGCTTTATGAATGTCATTATAACCAACGACTATTAATGTGCTCATACTTTTACCCTTTAATTAATTGTTTAGTTGCTATTGCAAGCGGGAGCGCCCGCTAAAAAAATGATAACTTATGAATGTGAAAACTCTGTAGCGGGCCATGCCTGCGTCATCCTTCGAACTATACAGGAGTTGACCCGCATCGTTCAAGTGTATGATGGCCTGCCCCTGCCAATTTTAACTTAATTGCAAATTTTTGCCCAAGCTTGGTTTTGAGCTGCTGGAAGAAATAGTTCACCAGCATCTGCTGATCCGAAGCGGAAACCGGGGTAGAGTCGCCAGCCCAGAAAGTCACGGGATCAAGCAGAATTTTATTGTACTGGGTCCACTTCCCGGCCGGATTGATGTATCGAAGATCAGCCTGATCCTTCCCGCCGGGAATAAGCATTGAACAGTCATTGGCAAGAAACACAAAGTTCACGTCAGACTGGTTAACAGCAACCTTTTGGGTAGTCGAACAAGCGCTCAATAGCAACAGAAATTAAGCCATTGCCCGGAAGCCGGTCCAAACTTTAGTTTTTAGACTCTGAATGACTCAAGTGTTTGTGCATGGATTTATCCTTATGTTTAAGTGATGAAGTTACGAAATGTCCTTCAACTTTTTCGATGGAAACCTGGAGAGCGCTTGAGCGTGGCCGAAGGCAGATCGCCAAACAGCCTGCGGTAATCGAGCGCGAACTGACTCATATGCCAGAAACCCCAATGACTGGCGACTTCTTGTACCGTCGTCACCTCGGGATCGGCGGCAAGCAACTGATGGCGAACACTGTTGAGACGCAGCGTCAGCAGGTAAGTTTTTGGACTAACACCGTAATATTCTTGAAAAGCATATTCCAAGGTGCGCGTGCTTACCAGCGCTGCCTGGGAAAGTCCACTCACTGTATGCGGAATAGTCGTGTGGCCTTCGACATAATCGATGGCACGCTTCAATGCCACAAATCTAACCCGAGGCTTGACAATGTTCTCAACAGGACAAAATGATGCCAATGAGGTTATCAACAATTCCAAAAGCGCGTCTTCGACAGCACAGTGGGAGAATGGAGTCATCGGGTTTTTCAACAGTTGGGCGCAATGGGTTCGAAGATGCGAGCGCAGTCTATGCAACGCCGGACTTTTGACGCGGAAATGACTGCCATCTTCTTTAAGCAGGTCACTTATTTCAGGATAACCGAGTGCCTCCGCTCGCTCGATGACCAGCGATTCCGAAACGGTTAACGAGAACACCCTGAAATCTGGGCCGGTTACACCGATGATTTCTCTGTTAAGTGGATAACTGAGCAGGGACTGGTCGTTGAGTTCTTCGTCACGCCAGTGCACATCGGTTGTCCATCTGTTTAGTAGCGCGAAAGTCCGCATCCCTGTTGGCGAGATATTGCGCTGCTCGTAGCGTCGATTGAAACGGCCGTATCCTATAAGCATACGGCCGCAGGCAGCGTGTAATAGTTGGATCGAAGTAGGACCTCTATCGAGCTGCCGGAAACAAAGGTTCCACTCACCCAAGGTTTCCACGAAAGCCTCAAGGTCTGAAAACTTTTGATTTAGAATTTGACTGTTGGGAGCCGAATCGGACATATCGATTTCTGGTTATCGCAATTATATAGAATGAGGAATATGAGCCGCCGGAAGCTCTACCTTCGTGAAAATCGCGGAACTATCATTCGCATTTTTGATAACACGTTGTCGAAATTATCCTTTACAATTATATGTAAAGCAATATCTGCAAGTCCATCTCACCGCATCGTGCATCAAGCACCTAAATGGTGCCATAAAGCCCATAACATTCAACCTGAGCGAGAATAACCTTATGAACCCTATCAAAAAAACTCCTGTAACACTAACCACCCTCCTCCTCGGCGCGCTGATCGCCATGGCGCCGGATGCGCTATTAGCGCGTGTTGATCGTGGCGCGAATCAGCCCGGCGCGGCCGGAAACCGGGGCGGCGGCGCGGCCGCTAGAGGCGATGTAGGCTACAATCAGCCGGGCGCAGCCGGTAACAGAGCAGCTCCAGCTGCGGGGGATCGGGGTGTAAACCAACCCGGCGCCGCCGGCAACGCACCTGCTACACACAGAGACCCCGGCGCGAACCAGGCCGGAGCGGCCGGAAACCGCAGGGGGAGAGGCCGTTAACCAGACGCAGTTTAAATCTATTTGAGTTGCTTTTGAGAACCGTGATCAAAGATTCTTCAAAATCCCAAGTTAAGTACGGTTAACGTTAAAGGCAAAGCGAAAACCGTACAAACCATGTCACCGAAAGAAGGAGAAACTGATGAAAACGAACCAATGGGCCTCAACGCCACGCATCGCGTTATGTTCGGCTGTCCTGTCGATAATGATGACGGGCTGCTCGGAAAAGCAGGCGACGACACGCCAGGAGACCCTGGCAATGCAGGTGCCTGCACCGCAGGAGGTGGCGGAGCCTGCGGAAGCCAGAGATATTCTCCTGCGTATGGCCAAATTTTTGGCAAAAACTCCACATTTTAGCGTGAACGTCCAGGGCAGTTTCGACGTGCTCCAGAAATCGGGACAAAAAATCGAATTTGGCGAAGCTAGAAAGATCACCATAAGCCGGCCAAACCTAATGCGCATCGAGTCGCAGCAAAGCGACGGTGATAAACAGCTTCTCCTCTACGATGGCAAGGACATTACTCTGTATAGCCCGTCAAAGCATGTCTATGCGCAGGCCACCAAACCGGGCGGCATCGACGAGGCG
>JBBQCU010000046.1:0-12391 GCA_038319065.1 Methylococcales bacterium | reverse complement strand
GCGAATTTTTAACAAAAACGGGTGATTTGCCAGAAGAACCAAGCGATGGTAATACCAAAAAATCCAATCGCTACACAGGCAAACTCGTTGCAGGCGTTAAAAAATTCCAGCTTCGTAATGGCATAAAAGCTGATGGTGTTTTAGGTAAAGACACAGTTGCGGCAATCAATATGCCAAGGCAAAGAGTCACGCAAATTGAGTTGGCAATGGAACGGCTACGCTGGTTACCTGAACCCAGTGCAGGAGCCTCGATTATTGTTAATATTCCCGCTTTCCAGCTATGGGCGTTTGATGACGTTGATGAGTTTGATGCAGACATGCCCAACATGAAGGTAGTTGTCGGTAAGGCTATGGAAAATAAAACACCTGTATTGATGGCAAAAATGAGCTTTATCGATTTTATGCCTTACTGGAATGTGCCTTACAATATCGTAAAAAAAGAAATATTGCCTAAATTACTGCAAAATCCCGGTTATTTGGACGGGCAAAACATGGAGTTGGTATCCACTTTCGGTAATGAGACCAAGGCTGTCGGTTTTACGTCCTCATCAATTGCTCAGCTCAAGCAAGGTACCTTAAGAATCAGGCAGCGTCCCGGCAAAAAGAACGCATTGGGCAAGGTTAAGTTTATTTTTCCTAACAAGAGTGATGTCTATATGCATGATACGCCTTCTCGTTCCTTGTTTAGCAAGTCACGCAGAGATTTTAGCCATGGCTGTGTGCGGGTAGCTAAACCGGATCAATTGGCTGAATTTGCGCTTAAAAACCAATGGAGCAAAGAAGCGATTCAAGAAGCCTTGAATACGCAAAAAACGCGGCGTGTGATATTAAAAAAATCGATTCCTGTGACGGTTTTCTATGTCACTTCCTTTGTTGACCAAAATGATAGCCTGGTGTTTTATCCTGATATTTACGGTTATGATGCTGTTTTGCAAGAAGCACTTAATAGATCGGGGGACTTATCTGATGAGGCAATATTTGCCCCACTGCCAGAACCCATACCTGTAGAGATGCCGGAACCCCTCCCTGTAGACTCACCTGAACCCAATCCGGTAGCACCCATAAAACAAATAGTGCTAATAAAACCAGTTGAACCCCTGGCAAATTACAAGTTGCCGTGATGCTCTATTGGAATGGTCGTAAGCAACTGGGAAAATCAACAGCGTTAACCGGGATAGGTTGATCCTGCTTTTTACCAGGTTCTGAATTCGCCTGTATCGAGATGGACAAAATTATTATGCGGATAATAACCCACGCCGCCTCTTGACATGGCAAGGGCCGCGTTTCTTATCGTTTTGGTTTGTACTCCTTCAACCCATATATCAATAGCCCTGCCTTGCATGTGGAAACTATGTTCAGCAACGCCATGGCTATGTTTGCGTAATTGCGCATTGGTAAATGGAGAGCGGTAACCGGAGACGATATGAAAAGGTTTATTAACGCCAAGAGTTTGCTTCAGGTCAAACAACTGATCCAGTAATGCGGGATCAATCGGGTGAATATCATCGGTATGGTAGTCGCGAAGAAGATAATTAATTTCTTGCAGTGCATCTTTAATATAACGGCCACGCTCAAAATAAGTTAACTTTAATTTATCGCCGGTATGCGTATGTTCAAAGGATAGCGTTTTATGTGCAGAAGAGTAGATAGGCCGGCGCGGAGCAGGGATATTGCTTGTAAAAATACGAGAATGAAACTGTTCTGCGATAGTTTGGACCGGCTGTGACTTAATGTGAATGTGTCCGTCTTGTCCCCGGTATAATATAGTTCTAACTGCCGCGGTCGCAACACTGGGCCCGCCCATTGCTAATAAAGATCCACAAGCCATCTGTTTCAGAAACTTGCGTCTTGATGCAATAGCAGCATCTTTGTCAATGGTCTCGTTTTTTAATGTATGCTCGTTCATGGTTTAATCTCAGGTAACGCTTTCTTTTACTATTCTGCACCCTTAAGTCTTAAGTTTGTCTTAAATGGACATTTAATAGCCAATTCAGTGTCAGGCTTAATAATCGAATTCCCTTGGGCTTTCTTAATCTATTGATATACTGGGAAGGGTTCTGCTATAAGTACAGCGGGTCCTTGATAATTATTGCCACACGAACAACGCACTGCAAATGGATGACATAAACATGAGTAAAAAAAATGTTAAACCATCGACTTATCTCACTGAAGTCAAAACGCTTTCTGATCGCATTGTCAAAGCACAACAACCGATCCGTATTCTTGATGCCATCAAATGGGATGACGGCATCAAACAGGAGTTTTTTAAAAGTAATTGCCAAAAACCACCCGCAGTAACAACCGAGTATTATCAAAATCGCCCGTTAGGCTTTAACCCTCTCGAAAAAAAACAAGAGTTCTATCAGATTGAACGTGATCTGGTACGTAAACTTGGGCAGCTCAATCCGCTAAGCGTTATCATGCGCCGGATTTGCCGGGAATATCAAGATGTGGTTTGTATGCTTGAGGCCAGGGGAACGCCAGCATTTTCCAATATTTCGCAGGAATTATACGGTTCATCTCAAGATGTTTTTCATGTCGGCGACCCGACCATTGCCAGTCTTGGCAGTATGATGGAAGAAACCTTGACGCAACTCTTGCAACTGGATTTTTTAACCGAAGAATCCAAGACCATAAGCGCGACGGATGCGGTAGCCATTCTTAACGAAAAAATTGAAAGTATGTTTCCTGGCGATGGTCTACGCGCCATGCTTAGCGATGGTATTATTGCCGATGCCGCAGCAGGCACGGATTACATCAAATTACGCGCGGATGCCTTATTTAATATGCGTGATCTGCGGGTACTTGAAGTTCACGAAATATGGGTACACTTGGGTACAACATTGAATGGTCTGGCCCAACCTTATTGCACCTTTCTTGGCAAAGGCCCTCCGTCGGCGACGGTGACGCAAGAAGGATTGGCGGTATTGATGGAGATATTGACCTTTAGCTCTACACCCAATCGGCTCATGCGGCTGATTAACCGGGTCCGCGCCATTACCCTGACTGAAGAAGGCGCGGACTTTATGGACATATTTACTTTTTTCATCGATAAAGGTCTTGATGAGGAAGAAAGCTATACCCTCAGTAGCCGTGTATTTAGAGGCAGCAGCCCCGATGGTCTGCCGTTTACCAAAGACCTGACCTATATCAAGGGTTTCGTGCTGACTTATAATTTCATGCGCCTGGCGGTCAGCAAAGGCAAGCCGGATCGTATTCCATTGTTGTTTTGCGGTAAGACCATGATTGAGGATATGAAAGTGCTGGTTGATTTGGTGGAAGAGGGTACCGTCATAGCGCCTCGATTTTTACCGCCGCAGTTCAGGGATTTGAGTGGATTATCATCCTGGCTGAGTTTTAGCCGCTTCATGTCATCGCTTAATTTCCGGCAATTGGAGCAGGATTATGCGAATATTCTTTGAGCTCTGCTTGCAGTAGGGAGGCGATGTGCATGTCTTTGTTTTAACACCCTTGTTACGGATTTTTACAAACCTGCGGTATAGGTTTATAACACCCCTTAACGCGAGTAAACAATTTTATCGTTTGCCCATCATTCCTGAGAGGTTACTAATGGGCTTTCAAAGTCAATGTTATCCTTATTAAATTAAAAATATAGAGAGGTCTGGAGTTATGCATGTAACATTCGAACAAGCCGAAAAGGCGATAGTAGCGGCGCTAAATGAGTCAAAAAAAATCGGCACTCAGATGTGTATCGCCGTAGTGGATTCCGGTGCTGATTTAAAGGCATTCGTGCGGATGGACGATGCCTGGGTAGGAAGTGTGGATATTGCCATCAAGAAGGCCAAGACCGCCTGTTTCTTCGGAATGAATACGGGACAAATCGGCGCGCTGTCGCAACCGGGCGGACCACTTTACGGGATTGAACACTCTAATGACGGATTGATTACTTTTCCGGGCGGCGTACCTATCGTCGACGAAAACGGAATTCTTATCGGCGCAGTCGGGGTCAGCGGCAGTTCGGTAGAAAACGATCATCAGGTTGCCAAGGCCGGTGTTGAAGTCATCGGTGTTAGTGATTTGCCGGCACACCCATGGCGGACATAAACATCAGTATCCAGTATACCGGAAAGGATAACCTTTGTAGTCAAGAAGAGTACAAGTCTTAAAAGTGTTCGAAAAAAATCCGCAGACAGACACTCTTTATTTTAAAATGTTTGTTTTAATACACGCTGGAATAAAAAAACATGTTTTTTTATTCCAGCTAAAAAGCTTTCGTTAATTCTTTCACAGTCTCGTTTGCATTGCATAACATTTTCAAAGCACACAACCAAAGCCAATAGAGGTAAGTGATGCGTGCTCTACTATCAGGCTACCCCGCCTGCAATGTAACAATCATTAATGAAAAATAAATTACTCGCTCTTTTTAACGCCCTTTCAAGTGATGAGCAAAACATTGTGCTTGCATTGGCAGTTGTTTATGCGCCGATAAGTCAATCTGGCTTGCAAGGTTTGTTAAGGGCAACAGGTTGTTTCGAACCAAAAAAAATAGCCATGATTGACAGACCCTTACGAGAGAGATTACAAAATACTCAATTACTTGTTATTACACTGGATGGTTGGCGTTGTAATGAAGATATTGCCGAGCTGATGATGCGGCGCGCCATAGCGGAACCCTGGTTCAACAAATTAACGCAATTGCTTATTGCTGAACCTAATTATTATTATCCCGCTAGAATCAGTGTCTACCATGCCATCAAACAATTGCGCATTTTTTTATACCAAGGTAACGACACGGCGTTTGCCGCCAATATTGAACGTTTTCATAACGATTATCGGCAATACTTCGCGGATAATATCAACAGAATTTTCTTTAATGATTATGATGCTGATTGGTTCGAATCTTTGTCGGATCACATTAAATTTCTTGCCTTATGCTATTTTTTGCATGATAGTCGCGCCCATCTAAATGATGTTTCGAAGTATTATCAATTACTTGAGAATTTTTTTGGTGCAATAAAACATGCCCTTCCCGCAATTGTCCATACTGTAGTTAAAGAACGCCTGTTACGTGGCAATTTTAAGGATGCCGAGCTTTGGTTGAACGGCGATCCATCAACGGATGGTTTGAAATTACTGGCCACACTGCGCTTCCTGCAAAACCGTAATGATGAGTCGATTGATTTATTTAATTCGGTACTTAAAGCGCTCAAAAAAGAAACCGGCAAACGTAATATCTGTATTGATGGTCTACATGGATATTTTTTTAATCTGGCATTACTGCGCAGCCGTAACTTCAACAATCTGCTGTTACTTAAACAACAGGCGCAATTAACGATCAAACAGGGATGGCAAAATGAGTTTTATTTGCTGAATTTAATCCTGCTGGAAGCTGTTGATATTTATCAGGGCAAGGCCACAACCGAGCATAGTCAGTATTTATTCAAGACCAACAAATTTGCCTACGAGCGCTTGTTTCACGCCTTGCTGTTGTATTGGATAGGCGAAATTGATCCGATGGCCGTGAATGCAAAAAATAGCTTGTTTTTGGCGGAATTAGCCGAGTTTTGTCAACAAGCACAGCGATTGGGTTATGTCTGGTATGCTGCCGTAAGCTCATCGTTATTGCAACGTTTGGGTTATAACAATGAGCCTTGCCGGCAAATAGCACAACAGTATCTACAATCACCCTTTATTGAAATTATCGATTTATTACCGCAAGTTTCAGCATGGCAAAGAGCATTGGACGCATTAACGCAATTGACCGCGCAACCGGAAGCATCTGTCCAAAAAGAATTACGCCTGATCTGGTCATTAAGCCTGGATAATAATTCTGTGACAATAACGCCGAAAGAGCAGAGCTTGGGAAAAAGTGGCCGTTGGACTAAAGGCCGCCCTGTTGCTTTAAAAAGGCTATACCATGATATGGCTGAATTTGATTACCTGTCCGAGCAAGATCGTCGTATTTGTACCCACATAGATCTGGAAAAGGAACCTGCTTATTACGGTTATTCCAGTAAGGAAGTTTATACGCTGCCTGGCAAAGTTATTATAGAGTCTGTAGGCCATCCCCATATTTATTGGGCTAACCAGGAATCGTTAAATGTCCCGGTTGACATTACCTTGGCAGAACCGCAATTGCTGGTTAAAGAACAGCAGGGAAATCTACATATTTCATTAATACCGCAAATTACCACTCAACAAATTATTGCCCAAAAAACCGCGAGCAATGGCTTGATAGTGTATAACATTAATGATTCGCATCGGCAGGTAGCGGAAATTTTGGGTAGAAACGGTTTAACGGTACCCGCTACTGCACGTCAGCAAGTGATTGATTCAATCGCCTCGATTTCCTCGATGTTAACGGTACAATCTGATATTGGCGGAACCTCCAGTCATGCTGAAACTGTTATTGCGGATAGCCGTTTACATATTCATTTGCAACCGGTCGGGCAGGGCATGCAAATAGAAGTCTTTGTACAGCCGTTTAGCGACGGTGGGCCGCTTTATAAACCCGGCATTGGTGGAACAACTGTGTTAGCGGAAATTGATGGTAAGCAATTACAAACTACCCGCGATTTTAAGCTGGAAAACCGTTATTTAAAGCAAGTTTTGAGCGAATGCCCTGAGTTATATGCGGTTAAAGAGCCTAAATGGCTATTGGATGATCCTGAATCCACGCTGGAAGCGTTATTGCATCTGCAGGAATTGGGCGATTTTGCGGTTCTTGAATGGCCAAAGGGTAAAAAAATTCAACTTAGCCGTGAGGCCGGATTATCGCAAGCGCAGTTTTCGGTGCGTAAAGAAAAAGACTGGTTTAGTGTTGAAGGCAGTGTGCAGATTGATGATCAACAGGTTCTGGATATGCAGCGCTTAATGAGCCTGTTGAATAGCTCATCGGGCCGCTTTCTTAAACTTGAAGATGGACAGATTATTGCGTTAACGCGTGAATTACGTCAACGCCTGGATGATTTGGCCGGATTAGGCGATGTGCAGAAGGACAAAGTGCGCTTTCACCCGTTAGCTGCACAGGCGCTGGATGAAATCACCAACGGCATGGCTATCACCGCCTGTAAGCCCTGGAAAGATCAATTGCTGCGACTCAGTGAAATGGGTGATTTAAACCCTAAACTGCCGTCAACGCTACAAGGTGAATTACGTGATTATCAGCGTGAGGGCTTTCAATGGATGATGCGCCTGGCGCATTGGGGTGCAGGCGCGTGTCTGGCGGATGATATGGGCCTGGGTAAAACAGTGCAGGGGTTGGCGGTGATTTTGTCGCGAGCGCCTGATGGCCCTACGCTGATTTTGGCGCCGACTTCGGTCTGTATCAATTGGCTGGAAGAATGCCAGCGTTTTGCACCTACCTTGAATGCCAGTCAATTCGGCACCGGCGATAGACAGGAGATGCTGGATTCCGCAGGTCCCTTTGACTTGATTGTTTGCAGTTACGGGTTATTACAAACAGAGGCGGAACGTTTGTCGAAAAAACACTGGCATACGCTGGTTGCCGATGAAGCGCAGGCGATTAAAAATGCGTTAACCAAGCGCTCTAAAGCAGCCATGGCCTTGCAGGCGGATTTTAAATTGATTACCACCGGCACGCCCATAGAAAATCATCTGGGCGAATTGTGGAATTTGTTTAATTTTATTAATCCGGGTTTGCTGGGTTCCTTGCAAAAATTTAATGAACGCTATGCACAGGCTATCGAAAATCAACAGGATCAGGAAATCCAGCAACGGCTGAAAAAATTATTACGGCCGTTTATTTTGCGCCGCTTAAAAAATGATGTGCTGACCGAATTACCGTCACGTACCGAGGTTACTTTACATGTCGAATTAAGTCCCGAAGAACGCACACTCTATGAAGCGTTGCGCCGCAATGCCATGCAAACCATGCTGGAAACCGATCAACCGGGACATAAACAGCTGAAGATCTTGGCGGAAATCATGAAATTGCGCCGCGCCTGTTGCCATCCGCGCCTGGTGATAGAAGAAAGCACGCTGGTCAGCTCAAAGCTGCAAGCCTTTGAAGAACTGGTCGATGAATTGCTGGATAATCGCCATAAAGCCCTGGTATTTAGTCAATTTGTCGGGCACTTGACCCTTATTCGCGAGTTGTTGGATAAAAAAGGCATCCCTTATCATTACCTGGATGGCTCTACCCCGGTTCCGCAACGGAAAAAAGCCGTTAACTTATTTCAGGCAGGAGAGGGCGATTTGTTTTTAATCAGTCTGAAAGCCGGTGGCACAGGCCTGAATTTAACCGCCGCGGATTATGTGATTCATATGGACCCCTGGTGGAATCCGGCGGTGGAAGATCAGGCCTCTGATCGTGCCCATCGCATGGGACAAAAACGCCCGGTTACGATTTATCGACTGGTCGCAAAAGACACGATAGAAGACAAAATTGTCGATCTGCATAAACATAAACGTGATCTGGCCAATAGTTTGCTGGAAGGCGGTGAAGTCAGTGGTAAGATGTCCGTTGAGGATATGATGGCATTGATCAAGGATATTGATTAGAGTAAGGCTCACGGTCTGTTCAAATCCTTGTTCCCACGCTCCAGCGTGGGAATACATCCTTTACCGCTCCTGCGGTACGAGACGCAGAGCGTCTCTGGCGGCATTCCCACGCAGAGCGTGGGAACGATAAAAATCACACTCCAAAAGGCACAATAATGCGCAAAACACTGATCAACCAACCCACGGAAAACACCACACCTCCTGACCTGGATTATTTGGACCTGGAGCATTTGGCACAGGTAGAAATAAGCTCCGAGAGCCAGGAACACCCGATTGAATCAGCCTTGGTAGAAGGTTCAGCATCAGGTTGGCAGGCAGCTCTTCCGGGAGAGCAATCGATACGTATTGTTTTCGACCAACCCCAGACCATCAAGCATATCTTTCTTCAGTTTGATGAACTGGAACACTCCCGCACACAGGAATTTGTCCTGCTTTGGCGCATGGATAATGAAGACTCTTTTCGAGAAATTCTGCGTCAGCAATATCATCTCAGTCCGCCACATTCTGCTCAGGAAATCGAGAACTACACAGTCGATCTCAAGCAACTGAAAGCACTCGAATTACGGATTATTCCGGAGATTAGTGGCGGCGAGGCTTGTGCAAAGCTATCGAAATTGCGGCTTTCGGCGATGTGATTGGGTCAGTCAGCTATAGAGCAATGAGTTGATAAAGCGACATCAAACTCCCTCTCTCTGGGCAGAGGTATCTACACAACTATTTTATAACACAAATATAATAAGTTGCAGATTGTTCTTGCGCCCTCTCCTGCTGGAGAGGGCTGGGGAGAGGAGATTAAATGTTACTTTACTTCCTCAGTTGCGCTGGTCCCCCAGCTGAAGCCTGGGAACCAGCGTGTTTATGGCGGTTATTGAAAAGTAATTTTCCCTCGCAACGCTTTTAGCTGGCCTTGCCTGGTTTTGCTATCCAGACGTTTAAGCTTTGATCCTTTGGTCGGTTTTGTTGCTTTGCGCTTTTTATGCACTATAGCCACACTTTTTATCAACTCCTGTAACCGGTTGCAGGCATCTTCCTTGTTCTTTTCCCGGGTGCGGTATTGCTGCGCCTTGATGACAATCACGCCTTCTTTTGATATACGCTGGTCATTTAAAGCCAACAGCTTTTCTTTATAAAACGCCGGCAAGGATGAGGCATTAATATCAAAACGTAAATGAACAGCCGTTGATACTTTATTGACATTCTGACCGCCGGCGCCCTGGGCACGAATGGCATAAACTTCAATCTCATTGTCCGGAATGCTAACCTGAGCGGATATTTGCAACATTGCTGGCTAACTCTTTTCCTGTAGTGGTAGCCCGGCAGGAGTTACCGGGGAAAGTGAAGCGCATCAACCACGATTGATGCGCCTCCTTACGTCGGCTGCATCCTGTAAGTTGGGCGCATCTTACCGGGTTAACTCAGAAGCCGTGCCGTTCGTTCGATGCCTGTCAGGGCAAATCCATTCTTCGTAGGCTCGGCACGGCTACAAGTTATCCAGCGCATTTTTTGCCCAAGCCAGGTTAGTTCCAAATTCGACATACGCCGGATAAGCCTCCGCCAATTCCTGCCATAGTCCGTAACACTGCCCAAAATAGGGCTTTGCCTTGGCATTGTCTTTTTTTTGATCTCTGTAAAAGCGTCCCAATTGTGAATACGAAACTGCCAGCCCGTTTTTAAAGGACACATTGTTGGGGTAGGCCTCATACAGTTCTTTGCCTAATCTGGACCGTCCTTCAAAAAATCCCAACGCCCGGTCCAAATTGCCGGTTGTTTGATGGTAGTTGCCAATGCGTTCACAAAGAATGGCCAAATCCTCGTCTGCTTCCGCCACATGACTTACTACGGTTGCTGCATAGTTGGCATATAGCGCTGCATCAACGTAACTGGCCTTAAGAAAATGCCCGGTGCCGGGTTCGTACTCCAGTTTTTCAATCAGGACATTGATCAGGGTGCGGATGTACTCAAGTAGTTGCGGTCGGTTTTTGTGCCGGGTAATTTCCTGGACCACCGGGCTAATTTTGTACTGTGTATCGCCGGAGGTTGTTCTGGATTTTTCCAGCCAGCCGCGTTGGGCAAGATCGCTGAGGGTTTTGGAAAATGCTTGTGCATCTTCGGGAATCAGCAGGGTTTTGAGCCGATCATAAGAAATGTTTTCGGCCGGCAGTACGGAAAGGTTGCTGAGCAGGCTTTTTTCCTGCTCGTTTAATGGTTTTACCATTTCCACTTCATCATAGAGGGCGGCCAGTACGTCGCTCGGCCTGGTTTCGATGAAGCCATGCCGGTTTTGCTTTCTGGTAACTTTGATTTTTTCCTCCTTTGCCAGCCGGAACAGGCCTTTTTGCTGCAAATCCCCCAGCAAGCCGGCCAGGGGATAAAACACTTCGTCGGTGTTGATTGCGGCGAGATTTTTCGCCAGCAATTCCAGCACCAGGGTGTTGCCGCCGGCGGCGGTGCGGATGGCTTTTAGCAGCTCGTCGTCACTATCCCGGTGTCCGGGGTAGTGTTTTTTAAAAAGAATTAGGGCATCTATTTCATTCAAGGGGGGAATCGGGTAGGTAGCGGCCTGTTCAAGGCTCGTGATACGGCTAGTGAGCAGAATGTGAAAATTGGCGCAGGCGTTCAGGTCCTGGTAATACTTGCCGATCTCGCCGGCATCGTTGGCGTTGTCCAGCACCAGCAAACAAGGTTTATTTAAACCCGCCATCACCGGCAGCATTTCGCTCAGCCGCTGTTCGGAGGGCATGGTTTCGGGAAAGCTTACTTGTAACTTGGGTGCCAGTGTCAGCAAGGCATCGAGCAGGTTGTTGCCGGTAAATACCCAGGCGAGGTGGCAGTATTTGCTTTCATAACGCTGCCAATATTTGGCGGCGAAGGTAGTTTTGCCGATACCGCCCTCGCCGTTGACGAGCAGCAGCAGATTTTAGCCGGAAAAGAGCTTTTTATGCACGGCTTCAAGATCAGTGTCCCTGCCGAGGAAGAATTCGGGGAGGAAAGGCAGCGAAGTTGAGAGAATTTTGGGGATTTTCCGCTCGTTGATATTGAAAACAGGATTGTTCAACGTTGAGTCGTTGAACTGGTTTTTGATGTTTTCAGTCATGGTCAATTAAATGTTGGGTTGTTGAAGGTTCCGTCGTTGAACTGGTTTTTGATGTTGGCGCCTTCGTTGTTGACAGTCATGCCGGCCCGCTCTGACTGACTATTAAACTCCGCAAACTTATCGGTTTCCAATCTTTCCAACTCCTTGTTGAACTGATTCCAAAGGTCGTTAGCATCCTTGAAAGGACAGTAAAAGTGCTTTAAATCCTTTAGTTTTTGGTGAAACGCCTCCAGGCTGGGGTCAGTCACGATGCCGTCCGGTGTTTTGAAATAGGTAAAAATAAACGGCTTGTGCGTAGCTTTGAATTGTCCAAAAGCCTTTTCAAATTCCTCACCAGTGTACATGCCCACTTTGGAGTAAACCAGCAAGATAAAAAGGTCAGCCGCCTGCACCTTTATGTTGTATTCGTTTTGTGAACCGTCAGCCGCCATGCGTGCCGAAAGGTCTTCCCAAATATCCAGGTGAAGAAAAATACCCCGGTCAAACCAGGCCTTGCATTTGCGGTAGATTTCGAGCTCAAATTGCTCACGTTCGGCTTTGAGCTCGGCGGAAGAGGCGAGAAAAAGGGTGATTTTTTTCATATATCCAGGGATTTCAAGATTGAGTATCACAAACACTCATCTTAAACCAAGCCAGGTAGAGTGGCAACGCTTGAGCCTTGAGTCGTATGAGTTTTGCAACCCCGGTCCCGCTTAGGCCTCCAATTACATCCCTGTAAACTGGATACCGGCAATCCCTGCCGGTATGACGGCTTAACTTAATAGCAATGAGGCTTGAGCCGGACGGGTTTTGTAAACCCGCCCGCAACGTTTC
>JBBQCU010000045.1:0-12436 GCA_038319065.1 Methylococcales bacterium | reverse complement strand
AGAGTTAGCCGCGACAAACAAAACAGCACCGGTAGCGAAAGAAGGCCATGAACCTCAAAAGCCTTAAATTGACTGATAAATTATCAAAGCTATCAGGCTCAATCTAACCGATGCCGGTAATCCAGGAAAGTCAGGAATTAATCGCCATAAATGTGCTTTAGGAACATGCATGAAATAATTTATGCATCTTACTCCCTCTCCCTCCGGGCTAATCTGTGCACACAATTTAAATGACTTTATTCATTTTTTAATCTAAATTCCCCTCACCCAACCCCCATCAGGAAAGGGCTATCACTCCGAAAGATGTGTGCATAGATTAGCCCTCCGGGAGAGCGTTGGGGAAAGAGGATATAATACCCGGGTTGTTTTGTGCATGTTACTTGATTGATTGAATAATCAGTATATGCATTAATACATGTTTTTAGGCAATTACTCATATTCTTCTATTATTCTTTTTTTGAATAATCAAAATAAATTTAAACAGGATTTTATCTATGATAGCAACTGCACCCGATTTGAAAAAGTTCTTCTTTGTGGCTTTGTTCAGTTTATTAACAGCTTGCGGCGGATCTGATGAAAGAAAAGCCAAGTACATGGCTGAAGGGAAACAATTATTTACTGCTGGCGATTATCAAAAAGCCCAGCTTTCTTTCAAGAATGTACTGCAAATTGACCCCAAAGACATTGAAGCACGCTATCAAATGGCAGAAGCTTCTATGAAGTTGGGTGAACTACAGAATGCAGTGGGTCAATACCTGGCCGTTATCAACCAGGATCCCAAACACCTGATGTCCAGGTTAAGAATGGGACAGATTTATTTGTTGGTCAATAAAGCCGATGAAGCGGAAAAAATGGCACGGGAAGTTCAGGCCATAGATCCGGAAAACGTCGAAGGCATGGTGTTGATGGCTAGCGTTTTTGCTTCAAATAACAATACCGATAGCGCTTTCACCCAGCTTGAAGAGGCACTCAAAAAACTTCCGGATGATGTACAGGCCAATTTGTTATTAGCCTCTCTTAAAGCCAGAACTGGAAAAACTGATCAGGCTATCGCCATTCTGCAAAAAAACAGCGAAAAGAACCCGGACAATCCAGCGCCATTGCTAATGCTTTCCAAGCTGTATGTGGATACAAAAGCGCTAGACAAAGCGCAGCAGGCCCTTGAGTCCATTGTTAAAATTCAACCAACACAATTGGAGCATCGTAAACGCCTGGCGTTATTTTTAGTGGCTACTAATCAACTGGACAAGTCAGAAGCGGTATTGCGTGAAGCTGTTAAGGAACTGCCCGACGATGTTAATGCCAAGTCAATGCTGATTGAGTTTTTGGTCGCCAAGAGAACACCGGAAATAGCCATAGCCGAATTGCTTCCGATGATTGAGCAAAATCCGGACAAATATGATTTACGCTTTAAATTAGCCGAATTAGAGCTGGTACAAAAACATGCGGATGAAGCTGAACAGACCTTAAAAGAAATTGCCGATCTTGATAAACAGGGGCCACAGTCGATCAGGGCGCGTAACAAGCTCGCCAGACTGTATGTTGCAACTAAACGCATTGATGAAGCCAAGGCACTGATTAAACAAATTATTGAAGAAAACCCGCGTGATATCGATGCGCTGTCACTACGCGGCGAATTTTCGATGGCAGAGCGCAAAATACCCGAAGCAATTGGCGATTTCCGCGCCGTACTGGTCGATCAACCTAAAAACATTAAAGTACTCAAATTACTGAGCGCAGCGCATTTGATGAATAATGATCCGGTGCTGGCACTTGAAAACATGGAGAAAGTTGTCGAGATTGCCCCTGCTGATGAGGGAGCCAGACTTGATCTGGCGAGACTGCTGCAACAATCGGGCGATAATGATCGCGCGTTGCAGCAGATTAACGCGTTATTAAAAGCAAATCCAAAAAGCAAAATGGGCCAGCAAGCCGCATTTAAAGTTTACCTGGTGCAAAAACAGTGGGATAAGGCGCAAGATGCCGCAAAACGCATACAGGAAGCCTTTCCTGATGAAGGAATGGGCTATTTTCTGTCGGGCCTGGCATTTCAAGCTGAAGGTAAAATTGACAAAAGTTTGCCTGAATTCGAAAACGCACTGGCGAAACAGCCTGAAGCTATTGAGCCACTTACTCAACTGATTAAAAGTTACCTTGCCCTTAAACAACCAGATAAGGCCTTGGCTAAATTGAATGACATTATCAAAAAACAGCCCAAAAACTTTGTCGCTTACAATTTGCTCGGGGATGTTTACTTGAGTGAAAAAAAGTTTGGTGATGCGATGAGTGCATTTAAAAAATCGGTATCCATCAAACCTGAATGGCCAACCCCCTACCGCATGATGGCGGTGACTTATCTTGCTCAATCCAATAAAGCTGAAGCCATTAAATCCTATCAGGAAGGCATCGCCAACACTAAGGGCGCAATGGAACTGGTCAATGATCTGGCCTCAATTTATCATAGCGGTGGAGAACACGATAAGGTGATTGCTGTATATGAAGAGGCCTATAAAAGGAATCCTGAGTCCATGGAAGCGCTTAATAATCTGGACAGTTACTTGTCTGATTATGCCGGCGAGGGCGAGGGGCTTGAGCGGGCTGCCAAACTGGCTGAACCTTTAACTAAAATCAATAACCCCAGCATGCTGGATACCGTTGGCTGGATTGCCTATAAGCAGGGCAGCTATACCAAAGCGCAGGAATTATTGTTGAAGGTGATAGCACTGGACCCCGGGTCGGCAATCAGCAATTATCATTTAGGCATGATTTATTACAAGCAAAAAGATACCGCTAAAGCACGGGAGTATTTGCAAAAAGCCATCGATAAAAAAGTCGATTTTATCGGCGTGGATGTGGCAAAAGAAACCTTAAAGTCGATTGACACAGCTGGTTCAGCCAAAAACTAGGGAGACAGGGATCCAGACTCAATACGTCGTCCTTTTCTTCCGGATTCGCGCTTCCCTACAACGTAAGCATTCAGTCCACCCTCTTTGGAAAAGAGGGGTTAGGGGAGATTTTATTAGATAAATCCCCCTCAATCCCCCTTTTATAAAGGGGGGAGGTGAACGCTTACCCTACAAGGGGACCGGAGCAAATTAATCCGGAAGAGATTTTTACCAGTTGCCATTTTTGTCCATCCATTTCAGGCTTAACCAATACCAGGCTGTCATTGGCAGCATCATGGCAAACCAGCTCCAGTCCTCGATTAAAAACAATTTGGCCCCCCATCCATCACCGTTGAAGTAATTGGGCCAAGGAATACAGTAAAAGGTGAATACCAGGCTACTCCATAAAAGTATCAGTGCGCCTTTGCGTGTTTCAATATTGGAGTATGCAAGGAATACCCAAAATGGGGTGGTGTCAGTTTTTTTCATGTGTGGTTTTTAGTAGATTGAGTGTTTGGGCGTGGCACGATAGAGCCAGACGGGGTTGACGCTCTTGTTTTTAATTGCTATGGAATCAGCTTTTTCAGCGGCCGGCGATACCAAGGCCGGCAGCAACCGCACGGGCGAACAAGTAAAACACGCCACGCACATGAACAGGTGCGGTGTCTATAGGACTCATGTGCCAGGCAAGCGAATAATCCCAAGAGAAATTACCGGTTTCGCCCGGCTTAACAAGTAATTCATAGCTATGCCCCGTCATCAAATGAACCCAGATGTTTTGTGTGTTATCGATAGTGCTTGCAGAAAAAGCAGAGGTAGCCTGCGCAGTTACATCAAACAACTCCAGGTTCAGGTGGTGTAGGTCGGTGGCTATAAAGGCATCGTTGGATACGCCAAGATTCCACACCAAAGAGGCAGTTAAATTCAAGTCTGCATCCGCATTGAATTTATAGGTGGCGGTGCCATTACTGCCGAAGCTTCCGCCAAATGACGCGTCGTAATCAAACCCGTATGAACCAATCCCGCCCAAGTTACCGCCACCATCTTCCAGGCTGTTTTGTTCGCCGGCGGTTATAATCTGATAACTATGCAGAATATTGACTTGTCCGGCGCCAAAACGATCATCCAGGCCATTGCTGGTTTGGTGTCCGGCGCTACGGTAATCGGTGATATTGGCCGTGGCGATGGAGTTGGCTGTTATCCGGTCAGCCCCCGCCATCAGGACAGCCTTGATGGTTTCTGCACGCTCGGCATTATAAATCGTGCCGATACCGTCGACGAAGGTCGAACCCTTGGAAAGAGTCAACGCGCCGTTATGTCCTGACTCGACCAATAGCGCAGCAGAGGCAGAGACTATCGGTGCGGCAGCGCTGGTTGTCGTCTTCGGCGCACCCAGATCAGGACGCGTCCGTCCCGCTATATAAACCGAATCAACGGCTTTGCTGCCAGTATCTTGTCCGCCATCAGTTCTGCCTACAGCAATCACATTATAAGCGCTGCCTAATAGTGGTGAGTTGCTAATGCTGTTGGCTATGCCGACCACCTGAATAAATTCGTTATGTTGCACTTGCCGGTCGGTCAGGCGCAAAATGATTCCGGTCTCGGCTGGTGTATTACCGTTGCCTATCCAGCTTTGATTGGCAATCCGGCTACTGTTGACGGGTGCTGAAGCGTTGGTGGTTTTAATGCTGCTTAACCAGTTATTGGTTTCATAACTGGTGATATTGCTAATGCCGTAAGCAATGGAATCGCTGCCGTAAAAAAGCGAGCCTACACTGGTCGCATGGCCCGATGGTGACGTGCTTGGAGCTACGGGAAAGGTTAGGTTTTTGAAGGCGATCTGTGAGTTAGTGGTATCAGGAGAGTAGATTGGATAAGCTGAATCAGCGACGCCAACCAAAGAGGCTTCACCTTGAATGACATTGACATTGGCGCCTGTCGGTATGTTTACACCCAGCAGACTTTGCAGGGCGGTGTAGCCAATGTCGGTTTTATAATCTGCAAAGGCACCCGGCGCCCAATACAAGGCTGGAATAATAATAAGCCAAAGACTTTTAGTATTTTTCATCATTACCCCCCTGAATATATTGTAAATTTATCTTCGATGCGGGTGCCTCAGTGAGGGCTTGGGCAGCTTGTCCAGGAGATCATTTTACTACATATTCCAAATTTATATGCCCGAAATAAGCTTTTTAAAACGAATAATTCCAGCTTACGGCCAAGGCGCCAGTCCGTTCAAGCTGATATCCGTTGAAATCAGTTGCCACCGGTTGCAGCCATTCGAAGCTTAGATTATGGTCGGCGAAATGACCTTCGGGAATTGAGATATTCAGGCCGAATCCCATATCCACAAAACGGCCTCCATAATTGCCAGGATAATCCACGGTTTCTGTTATTAGGTGGACTTTACTCGATTCGCCCTGTATGTCACCCTGTGCCGTATAAACGCTTCGCACCGAAGCTGACAGCCAATTACATAACTGGTAACTGCCCCAACCGGTGACCTGAAATATATCGCCATAATTATAGCCGTATTTGTTTTTATCCAGACGTTTGACGCCGCTGAACTGCGCGCCCCAACTCCAGTTATTGACTTGACCGGTATAAGTCAGGCTCGGTTTAAAATCCCAGGTGCCGCTGCCGAGTTGCATGCCGTAGTCCTGTAAAACAACGGCGCTGTTTTCAACCTGAGTCGATGTTGTGCCTACTAATGGGGCTGGAGATTCCTGGGCGTCGATGCTGCCGGTCGGCGCACTGATGCCCAAGCCTACATGGACATGCTGGCCTTTGGTGTCCAGCACTTTAACCAGGGCAGTCAACACTGTGTCGCCTATATCATTACTGTGATGCGTGGCGCCGCCATGACCCCCGAAGTCAGTTTCTTCAGTCGTATCTGCAAAGGGGCGGATAGCATCGCTCATGGTCATGTCCATGTTCACCAGTTGCGGCATCAACATGATATTCAGCCAGTCGGTGGGTGCGTACATTAAATCCAGCATATGCATGTTCATGCTCATGGATGCGGGTCTATAGAGGCAGCCATTAGGGAAACCATCGCAGGCCTTGCTGACCAGCGTCTGATCGCTGACAACATGGCTGCCGTGCTGCATGGAACCGCTCTGTCCGCTGTACATGTAACGGTAACCCACCATAATCGAGTCGGCCTGATTCATCATTTGACCATACAACACCCCGGCAGGCACGGGCGCGCCGTGATCATGCATGTGATGGCCGCTGTGTTTGCCGCCAGTGAGTGGTTTCGCCGATAAGTCGACATTAAGATTGGCATGAGCCAGGTAATAATTGAAGTTTGCATAATCCCCAACCCCGCCGCCACCCAGTTTAAGCGAGCCGGAATGGGTGACATATTCAGCACCAATCTCCAGATTGATGCCGCGAGCAAACTGTTTGTTGATCGTGAGGCCACCGCTTAAATCTCCAAATCCCGAGAGACGAAAGTCGCTGGAGTAATAGCCGTCAGCTCTGGGCGCCAAAAAATAAGGCGCAAAGAAATAGGCTTGCGACTGCGAATAATATCGAATACCCGGTGTGACGGTCAGGCCCCAAGGTAAGGATTGAAACCATTTCAATTCAAAGGCATGGGAATTGATGCCCCAGTCGTCGCTAAAAAAGCGGTAATCAAAATGCACGGAAGCGTCAAGTGCGGGGATAAACTGGTTAATGCCGTTGGATAAAGAGAAGATATTGCGTTGTTCAGGGCGTACTTCGCGAAACAAATCAAGACCAACGACCTCCAGGCTGGTGATTGCATTCCAGTCGACGCCGGAGGCGGGGGGATTCCAAAGGTTGTAATATTCCTCCGGGGTTATTTCGCCACGGATATAAACGTACTTGTAAGGATTGCTCAGATAGCCGCTTTGGTGGGTGAAAGTGGCAGTGGATTGAAATAAGGTATTTTTGGATAGCACCTGTGCGATGCCTGTATTAAAAGTGTTAAAGCTGCTTGTCTCATACAAGGGGGCGTAATCAGTAGGATAATGAGCGGGGTCCGTAGCATGATGCGAACTGTGCGCGCTGCCATTGCGAGTAATCGTATTGCTGCTCAGGCTGTAGCCGGCCGATACCGTAGTCAATTTGTCATTAAATTCATGGCTGACGTTTGCCGAACCAAAATTGGACAAAAAATCTGGTTCGTCGGACAGGCCGCCTGATATTCCCAGCGTAGTCGAGTCAAGATAATATCTGGCGCTAAATTGCGGCGAGGTACGCGTTTCCTGGGGTTGCACCTGAAAGACCTGCACGGCTTTTGTGCCGGTGGGAATCTGGCTATTCAGGATTTCGCTGTATAACGAAATAGCGGCTTGCTTGGCAAGTTCGTTGAACGCCGCGACTTGTTGGGCCGATTGATCGGTATACTTTTGACCCAATGCGGCGGTTTCAGCGGTATAGTTAGCCGTCAACGCGGATATTTGCGCCGTATAGTTATTAGTTAACCTGGCCAATTGTGCAGGATCGGCTAATACCGCCAATTGCGCATTGTAAGCGTCGGATAAAGTAGTTAACTGGGCTTTATAAGCATTAACTTCATTGATTAATGCCACTACCGGGGAAACCCTGATATTATCCAGCGTCATGCTGAATGCGGCGCCATCTGTTGGCGTTTGCGGATAGCCGTGGTAATGGATCCAGACGGCGCTAATGTTGCTGAAGCTGCTGTTAAGCAACAAAGTGCCGTTGAAGCCGTTTTTGACTTTTTGATAGGCCACGCAGGTAGCGTAGTTGGCGCAGTCGCCTGTGCCGAGATCCAGCGTTGGATTGAGCGCGGTATTAAAGCCCAGAATATCCCAATAGTCGTTGGGGCCGCTACCGGGATTTTCCGCGCCGTTGATAGGAGCCTTAAAATCCATGGAGTCGAGACTAAATGCTTTGCTGTCCAGGGACCTGATATAAATGCCGCTGGAGTCGGAATGATATTGCAGCGCTCTATCAGCTATGTTGCCTGCGCGGTGAAGATGGGCGATCGGGTTTGAGGTGTCTTGGACGATACCAATCACCATGCCATTCTGCTCATAACAACCACTGGCGCCAGAGCCGGCACAACCGCCGCCTGCGATAGGCGCGGTATTCGTAAAGCCGGCATAGGCAGACTGAATCATTCCTTTATTAAAGTCCATAATACGCGCACTGTCGATATTGCCCGGAACAGCAGCAAGCTTGGCATTGACCGCGTCTACTTGGCTATGGTATTGGTTTGTCAGTGCTGGAATTGCGTTGTTAAGGCTACCTAGTTCAGCTTCGTAAGTGTTCTTAAGAAGAACTTGATCCGCTTGATATCCAGCTTCAAGTGCTGCCTGGTCGTTATCTGTCGTGTTTTGGAGTTCTGTCAGGGCAAGGTCTTTATTAGCGGCAATTTCTGCCTGAGCGGCTATGTTGCCATCAGAAAAGGATTGAAAGCCGTTGAGACCGCCGAGTATGGTTAATCCTGCCGCAGTCACGCCGCCCGACGCTGCCGCTATCACATCAACATAACTGACATCAGATGCGGGTGTGCCGTCAGACTTTTGTTTGTACTTGGGCACGTTGGTCATACTTGCCGGCATGCTAAACGATGGCGTGGCGCCGCTATAGGTATCGCGATCCATGCTGAATGCCAGTTCAATCCGGTCGGTCAAAGGAATGATCGCGTCCGCATGATAGACATCCACCCGCATGCGGTTACTGCTTTCCTGGTAATGGCCGTAACTCGTGTTGGCTTCGATCTGCGCCGCGGGTATAGCCGCCGGGGCATTGAGTCCCGGCAGGCTTAGCGCGGCTGTAGTCAGCGCGGCCAGCGCGGTGTTTTTATCCGCTTTAATTGCAGCCACAACCGCCGCCAGCGCCGCTGTGCCCGCCTTGCGAAGCTTCCTTGCTGGAAAAAATATGGTCGCGGAAGCTGTTCAGGTTGGGATGGGGGTTGGTGCTCATTTCTTTCCTGGCCAGATTCCCCCGCTCCCAGGGGGCAACCGTAGCGCATCCCTGACAAACCAGTAGCCCGCAGTAGATTAGGCCGTTAAGCCATCGAGTCAAAAAAAGCATTGTTTAGATCCTTGGGGTGTAAGTTGTTAACAAATTTTGCGGGAATGACGCCACGTCGCGATAAGCCGCCACGCAGGCGCCGCTCCCGCAACCGGCATCTTCATGATCGTTACCTTATTCGGCCAGCAAGGCGGTTATTTGCTCCCGAAGAAGGGCTTGATCCTCGTCGCGAAAACCGAGATGAATGTGGCGAATCTTGCCGGTTTTGTCCACCAGATAAGAGGACGGCATGGCTTTTACGCCAAATATGCCGGGACAGCTGCCGTTTGGATCGAACGCCATTTTGTAATTGACGGGATGCGATTTGAGGAATTCTTTGGCGGTTTCACTATTCTCGTCGACGTTGATTGCAATAATTTCGAAACCAGCTTTTAAATTTTGATTGTGTAGCTCATTGAAAAATGGCATGGATTTTTGGCAGGGCGGACACCAGGTCGCCCAGAAGTCGATCAGCACAACCTTGTTTTTGTAAGCGCTGTTGTCGAGTTTATCGCCGGTTTCGGTTAATGCAGCGGGGCATTCGGGTGCTTGTTGACCTTCTTGCGCAGCTTGAGCTGTGCTAAGACTCGCGCAGGCAAGCGCCAGGGATAAAAAAATCTTTTTCATGAGGTTTTACTTAATTATAAGGCAGTGGATGGATGTACTAAGCATTAACTATGCCATTATTAGTGTAGTTATGCTGGGGTTGTCATTGTTCATGTGTTCGTCGAGCCCCTTAAGGGTTGGCAATTAAATAATGCGGACAAATGAAATCTTGATGGTAGCGGCTTTAGCTCCTCCCGCAACAATACAACTACATCAGTTATTTTATTTTCATGACCGAGACAAGATTTTTAAAATAAACAGAAGTTACCCTATGCAGGAGAAAGTACGAGGTGTTCTTCAGGTGAATAATGCGGCAAATGCCTTAATATCCCGGAAGCTCTTTTAAACGATGCCTGGATATATTGAATTGAATTAATTACTTATCATTTTTATTGGGTTTGCCGCACAAGTTGATAAGAATCTGCATCTACCGCTAGTAGCCGGAAACAGAGGCTTGCAGGGTGAATAGTGTGTCAAATGACACAATAATTCAAAAAAATAGGTTAAATAACACAGTTTAATTTAGTTGCAGATTTTTTAGTCAGCAGTTGGTCGTTAAGAGCATGAACCGGGATAAAAAATAATTAAAAACGCCTGTTTTATAAGCAATCCAAACTTAATTCTACGTGTGCTGAACTTTAAATGCAGATGTGGCAAGAAATTTGCTATTAATATAAAGGGCGAGCACCACAACCGCTGTAAATCGGGGCTGGAAACCAAAGGGTTTCCAAGCTATAAAAATATAAGAAATAGCCGGGTTACCCGTTATAAGTGCTACCTCCGTTTGGGGGAAGCGTTACGGGCGCTGTCATGGGTTTAATCATCTACCTCGTTTTGCGGTTCTCCTTGTCAGTTGATTGGGGATAAACCAGCGATACGAAAAATGCTATAAGGAATGTTTTATGAACAAAAAAATTATTAACGGCTTGTTCATTGCCGCTGTTGCGGCAAGTGGCGCAGCCAATGCGTCCATTACAGGACCGACGTTGCTTAACTTCAACAAGGGCGAACCCGCCACACCGACGGTTGCAAACCCGCTTGTCAATGGACAAGCATTTGTGAATCCAGGAATGACTTCTTCGGCCTATTCCGGCTTTGCCAACAATGCGCCGATCGCAGGTGGCCTATGCGCAGGCACCGGCGCTGCAGGTTGTTATTATGAAGACGGCCTGGTATTGGGTATAGTCCAGGACACATCAGATCCGATCTCCCATTTGCATCGTGGCGGCACCACCACGGGTCTTACCCAAGATACAACGTTGAAGTATCATTCCGATTCCAGCGGTGTTTACGTCAGAGCCCTGGATAGCACGGCATTTAGCCTCACTTCAATGGGTTTTTTTGCGCCTATCAATGTTGATAACCCTATCTACGGCGCCAATCCGGTTGTTGATGGAGACGGCATAATTCAACCGGATGGCACCAATATATTGGGCGCTAACGAATACTGGGAAATTTTGGGTTATGCCTCGGCATTGAATCCGGGTTTGGATACTTCTGTAGATAGTGGCGCCTATATAGCCCGTCAAACTGTTGCCAATGGTTTTAGCGGTACGGTGACACTCAGTAGCGCTTTCCAAGACATTGGCGCCTTCTGGATCCATTATCATGGTTATCAGCATAGCCCGACAGATGGTATTGGATTTGCGCTGCAGTTGGATAATGTGCTGGTCGGTGCAGCAGTTGCCGCGGTACCGCTTCCTGCCGGCGTCTGGCTGTTTGGCAGCGGCTTGATGGGTTTGTTATATTCAGCCAAAAGAAAAGGCGTTCAATCGGCAGTCTGATTTTAGCTGAAGTTGGAACTTAAACGGATAAGGGCGCGAGTCCTTGCCGCGTTTTTTTGTACAGGTTATTTTTACTGATTACCCCCGGTTATCGCCATCCAGGTTTGATGGGTGACAGGGATCGGGGCCTTAACCCAATAGGAAACAGACATTGAAACAGTTATTTAAATGGGGATTGCTGCTTGCAATTCTGACTTTAAGCGTCAGCCAGCAGACTCTGGCTCACGTAAATTATACCGATATCACTACGCTTGGCCCGGCTGGGTTGGAGAGCTCATTTGTTTCTTATGGTTGGCAACAAGGCACGACGCCTGCGTTAGCAACAACCGATGACGTCAACTGGTACAGCTTTACCTTAACCAAGGAATCCACGGTTAGCCTGAGCCTTGTCAAGGATCTTATCGAAGGCTTGGCTGCCCCGGCTTTTAGCCTGTATAGCGGATTATTCGTTGAAGATTCCTATGACGTTAACCCGGTCATTCCATTGCTTCCCGGTCAAACAGGCTTGGTCAATACCGCCGCTACTTTTTCCATGACGACGACTTCCGGAAACTTAGCGCTTGATCAGAAGAACTTGCGTACCCTTAATTTCATTACCAGCGCCACCGATGGTGGCACCGGAACGGCCCAGCTGGTAAATTTTCTTTTAGGTCCGGGCGATTATTCGATTATCGCTGGCGGCAATAGCCCTTATACCGCAGCCGATGATGGTCTGTCCATTTACGGTGCCAAAATTTCTTTCGCAACCTCACCGGTCCCCCTCCCTGCCGGCGTCTGGTTGTTTGGCAGCGGTTTGATGGGTTTGCTGTTATCAGCCAAAAGAAAAGCCGGTCAATTCGCTGTTTGATTTTAGATAAAGCGGGTACTTAAAAGGGGGTAAGGGTGAAAGCCTTTACCCCCTTTTTTTATTCAGGCGCGGGGGGAATTTGGGGGTGTTTGCCGGAAACGCCAGTTCTCGCTGTCGCTCGAACCGGTTTATTCAGGCCTGCAATGACTGTTCGGAGTTTGGGCTACCCACTTAAGCCGGGACAAAATTAGAGCTAGACTGTCGTATTTTAGTATCATGAGTTAATGACTAAAAAAACAATACAACACAGAAAATACGAGCAGCTAGCTTAGCGATTATCGTTGAAATAGGCCGAGGTG
>JBBQCU010000044.1:0-12499 GCA_038319065.1 Methylococcales bacterium | reverse complement strand
CATTCATGTGCCCGAAGAAGAACTTGAAAAACTTCACATCGAAAGAGCTTCTTTTCATGGCGAATGGAATTATACGATATTGTCCTCAGCTTGAAGTTGTACAACTTATTCTTGGACAGTTACTTAGACCCTCGCGGCTTTTCAGGATGTTTTACGCACGATCATGGACATACAAAAATAATTCAATGCCTTTGGCGAACCACGAGGACCCAAATACTACCGGGTAAGCCGTTGTCGACAGAGCGCCTCATGCTTGCCTTAAAATGTTAAAAGTTTGATTATGAATAATACCTATCGAACCATCTGGATTTCCGATTTGCACCTGGGTTCCACCCAATGCCAAGCCGATGTTTTACTGGATTTTCTAAAGCACAACGAGAGCGAAAAGCTTTACCTGGTAGGCGACATTATCGATTTTTGGGCACTTTCCAAGAAAATGTATTGGCCCAGGGATCACAATACGGTGATTCAAAAAGTCCTGCGCAAGGCCAGACATGGTACTCAAGTTATTTATATACCCGGCAACCATGACGAAAACGTCAGGGAGTATGACAACTATATTTTTGGTGACATCATCGTCAAATATTCAGATGTGCATGTCTCGGCTATCGGGAAGCAATTTCTGGTTGTCCATGGCGATGAATACGACACCATCGCCCAATGCCACAAGTGGATTGCCAAGCTCGGCAGCGAGGGCTACGACTTCCTGCTTTGGCTAAATCGCTTTCTACGAATTTTCAGGCGTTGGTTTGGTATTCAATCAAACTTCTCTCTTGCTGCCTATGTCAAGTTCAAAGTCAAGAATGTGGTCCAGTTTATTTCCGATTATGAAGAAAGCATCGTCAGCACGCTTAAAGACCAGAGCCTGGATGGTGTTATTTGCGGACATATACACCACGCTGAAATCAAGGAAATAGAGGGGTTTTTATATATCAACACGGGAGATTTCGTGGAAAGTTGCACCGCCATAGTGGAGCACTTCAATGGAACTTTGGCGCTTGTGAAGTGGCACAAGACTGAATCGGCTCCTGTACATAATGAGACCATGGAAGTCAACGTTGATAGGTAGTGAACTAACTTCTAAATTGAACTGAGTTAGTTTGCAGCTGATCAAGTTAACGAAATAAACCTTTTAACCATTTATAGTGCAATGATTCCGGCTTCTGCGGAATTGCACAGGGCAAATCAAACTATGAATCGCGGTTTTAACATCATTCTTGCGGCGCAGTTCTTTTCATCGCTGGCTGATAATGCTCTTCTTTTCGCTGCTATTGCGCTACTCAAAAGCCTGGATGCTCCTTCCTGGCAAACCCCGGTATTACAACAATTCTTCGTCTTCTCTTTTATTGCGCTTGCCCCTTTTGTTGGCGCATTCTCCGATGCGTTACCCAAGGGACAAGTTATGTTCATTAGTAACGGTATCAAGATAGCCGGTTGCGCTGCCATGTTATTGGGTTTGCATCCATTGCTTGCCTATGGCTTTGTCGGCATTGGCGCGGCTTTGTACTCGCCGGCAAAATACGGCATTCTGACCGAATGCCTCCCGCCCCACCGATTAGTATGGGCAAACGGGTGGATGGAAGGTCTGACTGTTGCGGCTATCATACTGGGGGCCATATTTGGAGGATTATTGATTGGTCATCGTGTTGAGGAGCAAGTTGTCCAGCAACTGGGCGGGCTTGAGTTCAATGGGGGCATTGATACTGCCCCCGAGTTCGCGATTTTTATTATCCTTGGCCTTTATCTAGTGGCGGCGATACTCAACTATTATATTCCCAAACTGCCCATTGAGCACACCTTGACGAAACGAACGCCAGGGTTTCTGGTGGCAGATTTCTGGCGAAGTTTCCTGCTTCTCTGGAAAGACCCCTTGGGGCAGGTATCTCTTGCAGTAACTTCACTATTTTGGGGCGCGGGAACGAGCCTGCGATTTATTATTCTCGCCTGGTCTGCGGTAGCGCTAAAGCTCGATCTTGAGCAAGCAACTCAATTGACGGCATTAGTCGCGGTAGGCCTTGCCATTGGTTCCGTGGTGGCGGCCAAGGCTGTGCCATTGGAACATGCTGTGAAAGTATTACCCTTGGGGATAGCCATGGGACTTGTTGTATTAGGAATGGTATTAGTGACTGATTGGCGATTGGCGGTGTTGATGCTGATTTTGATTGGCACCCTGGCGGGCAGTTTTTTGATACCAATGAACGCCTTGCTTCAGTACAGGGGTCACCAGCTCATGGGCTCGGGACACTCGATTGCCGTGCAAAACTTCAACGAAAATCTTAGCATTTTATTGATGCTTGGCGCTTATGCGCTAATGATTGATGCCGGGTTTTCGATCAATACCATCGTGATTGTGTTTGGGTTATTTGTATCTGTTACAATGGCTTTGCTCACCAAAAAACATGGACATGATCAGGATTAATAGAAAGGGATCTTATTTGTTAATTCCGGATATTGAGCTGCTACGTTCCATTTTTCAGAGGATGCTATGCCTAAACCCATTACCCCCTTGCTCGCCGCCGATGTCATTATTGAGCTGACCGATTTCCCTGACCGTCCTATAGTATTGATTGAGCGTGCCAATCCGCCCTATGGCTGGGCGATTCCCGGGGGATTTGTCGATCTTGGTGAAATTGTCGAACAGGCCGCCATACGTGAAGCCCAGGAAGAAGTCGGACTGGATGTACATCTTATAGCCTTGCTTGGAATCTATTCCGATCCAGTCCGCGACTCCCGTGGACATACAGTGACTGCGGTTTATGTAGCCGAGGCCGCGGGAACGCCTGTAGCAGCGGATGACGCCAAAAATTGCCGTTTATTCCGCCTGGATGAGCTGCCTGAGTCTTTGGCATTCGACCATGCCCAAGTGCTCTCCGACTATAAAAAATACCGGGAAACCGGGCAAGTGGCACAACTACGTAACAAGCCTGTCCAGGTTTCAGACATATCAAGCAAGACCGTTATACACTAATGAAAAAACGGGTTTTGATTATGTCGGCCGGGGCAGGGACCGGCCACATCAAAGCCGCCGAAGCTTTGGAGCTTTCCTTTGCCGCTGACGGCCGTGTTACTGAAGTTATCAATAATGATGCGCTTCAATACACCAACAAGCTGTTCCGGGATTTCTATTCCAGGTTTTACACCTCGCTGGTGCGATCAGCGCCAAATTTCCTCGGTTGGTGGTATAAAACCAGCGATGAACCCTGGCATACAGAAAGAATGCGGCACATGATAGACCGGCTGAACACAAAGCCGTTGGTTCGGTTTATCCGGGAATTTGACCCGCATATCACGGTCTGCACCCACTACATGCCTGCTGGAATAATTTCTCACCTGATTTCGACCAAGCAGTTGCAAGCGCATCTGTCCATTGTGGTAACTGATTTCGATTTTCATGCCATGTGGTTGTCCCGTTCATTCCATCGCTATTTTGTTGCGATCGACGAAACCAAAGCTCATCTTGAAATGCTCGGGATTCCCAGCGAAAGAATTACTGTGTCCGGCATACCTATTGACCCCGTTTTTCAACACCCGATCAACCGCGAAGAAGAACGGCTTCGACTGGGATTGAACCCGGAAAAACCGGTTCTGCTCCTGTCGGCGGGGGCCTATGGCGTGAGCCCCACCGAGTTCATGGTGGAGCGGATGCTCAACCTGAATAGCGATGCGCAAACGGTGATTGTCTGTGGGCACAACGATGAACTGAAGCAACGTATTATACAATTAGTTGCTAGCCGAAGCTCCCGGTTTAAGGTGCTGGGATATACCGGCGAAATGCATAAACTGATGAAAATGGCCGATATTTTCATTGGCAAGCCCGGTGGCATGACGACCTCCGAGGCTATCGCTTGCGGATTGCCCATGTGTGTGGTTTCCCCTATCCCCGGGCAAGAGGAAAGAAATAGCGATCATCTTTTGGAAGAAGGTATCGCCGTTAAGTGTAACGACTTGACTACTTTACCTTTCAAACTGGAGCGGTTGCTGGAAGATCCTGACAGGTTGACTCGAATGAAAGCCAATGCCTTGCGTTTTGCCAAACCATTTGCCTCGGCAACTATTGTCGATACCCTGCTTAAAGATCGTCTTCCTCCACTATCATTTACCAAAAATCAACGGGCGGCAATTACCTTGGCAGCGGGGCCGGAATGAGCCATTGATGTGATTATACTGCCGGACCAGTTTCTTATGATAATGCTGAATTGCCCAATTGAAGCAGTTGGCAGGTTATTTTTACAAAGGAGTGGCCACAACAGTCATTTTACGAAATGCTCAGTGACTGAATGGCTTTCCAGTTGGT
Organism: Methylococcales bacterium; assembly: GCA_038319065.1. Taxonomy (GTDB): domain Bacteria; phylum Pseudomonadota; class Gammaproteobacteria; order Methylococcales; family Methylomonadaceae; genus Methylobacter_C. The sequence continues at coordinate 8,205 of JBBQCU010000044.1, read as the reverse complement.
TAATCTCTTAAAAAACCGGGACAAGATTGCTAAAAAATTGCTCGGTACAATTAGCCCACGAATAGTTTAAAGCATAATTTCGACAGTCTTGCGCGTCCAATTTTAAAGCCTCGGTAACTGCTTTCTTTAAATTTTCATCAAGCTTACCTACTTTATCGCTGGTAATCACGTCTAATGGGCCGGTTACCGGAAAAGCCGCAACAGGAACCCCACTGGCTAATGCATCCAGCAAGACAATCCCAAAGGTATCGGTAAGACTGGGAAATACAAACACATCCGCTGCTGCCATATGTTTGGCCAAGGGTTCACCTGATAGAAAACCGGCAAAAACCGTTTCAGGGAATTTGGCTTTTAGTTCTTTCAGCTGCGGTCCATCCCCCACCACAATTTTTGTTCCTGGAATATCCAGGGATAAAAAGGTTTCAATGTTTTTTTCGATAGCTACTCTTCCAACAAACATGGCTATAGGGCGAGGCAGTGATATAAAACCTTTATCCCTTGGATAATAAAAATCCGGATTTACGCCACGCGACCAGCGGACCAGGTTATTTTTAAATCCCCTTGTTTTCAAATCTTCTTCTACCGAGGGAGTGGCTACCATGACCTTTTTAGCAGGCGCATGAAACCAGCGCAAAAAACCATAACCCCACGATACAGGGATTTTGAATCGCAAATAAACGTATTCCGCAAATAATGTATGAAATGACGTAGTGAATGCCAGGTTATGCTTTAAACAATATCGCCTAGCCGCTAATCCCAAAGGTCCTTCAGTGGCAATGTGAATCCGCTGAGGGTTAAACTCATTCAGCAGCCTGCTTACTTTTCTGGAACAGGCAAGCGATAATCGAATTGACGGGTAAGACGGACAGGGAATTGTTTTAAATTGATCCGGGGTAATAAGTTTAATTCGATGACCCGATTTTTTCAGGGTTTTACAAGTATTATCGATGGTTGTTACTACACCATTTATTTGTGGATGCCAGGCATCGCTGATGAACGCAATTCTCAATGACATAAAGCTCCTGGATGATTTCTGATTATATTCGACAATAACCGGGATCCGCAGCCTAGTATTGTTCGTCAACTGTGCTGATTCTTTAAATCGGAACTCTGGCTTTTCGGTACGGCAAGATGAATAGTCAAATGCCCATGCTATAGAGCGAATATGACTTTTTAATGACAATCATTACGGAAAAAAATTTTTTATGTCTTTCCGGTTTTGAGGGGGGGTTATATTTTAGGTAAAAAAAAATCACGACAAAGATTTGGGCGTGATAATCAAGAATTATTTATAGAACAAACGTATATTCCTAATATACCCTTCGGTCTCGCTTCGGGATCATGTGTAGGATTGCCTTTGGGCAATACGGCCGTCTTTCCCCCAAAAACTCGCGGAAACAGTCATTTAATCGATACTGGTAACACAAAACACAGCGATTCAATCGGCGTTGATAACGGCAATAAGCGTGTGTTACGAGATGATCAAGACGGTCAAACCGGGTTTTGTTTTGTATGGATAGCGCATATTGTTGGACGTGTAATACAGCATAAAGATGCCGCGCCTGATCTATCAAAGTATCATTATCCATTTGAACTACCAGCTAAATTTTTTCCAGAGCTCGAGAAATATGTTAAATTAATGTAACGTACTACCCCTATCCGGAACAGATTAATTGATATTTTTACCCTTATCATTCGGATATGTTCCGTAAATATGTTCTTCCTCTCTAACTTTAGCTATCCTGTACAAGCGCGAATTGTAAACAAAAAGTCGCCGGTAATCAATGATGAAACGGCTTGACTTCAATGCGCATTTTTTAGCAATTGAAAAGCCGATGATTAGTTTTAAAGGTGCGGATTTTCCTGAGGATGTCATTCTGTACGCCGTGTTTTTCTATGTCCGTTATGGTGTTTTTTATCGTGATTAAGAAGAAATCAAGGAGGAACGTGGCGTTAATGTTGATCATACAACCCTGAACCGCTGGGTTATCGACTATTCTCCGTTGACGCTTGCTGGTTTGATCATTTTTGTTGAAATACGCCAGGTTAAATATTTGAATAATCTGATTGAACAGGGTCACCGTTTCATGCGTAGTAGCCCTCCCGCGGATGCCCCGGTTTCAAGTACGGTGATAATTTCATCGCACTCAATGATATTTCTATCATCTGCTAAAATATAATCCGCTAACGCAGTAATTCCGAGCCAATTTGATCGTTCGTTGACAAAACTGAATGCTGCCAGAAAGAGCTCACTCATTTTTCTTTCCCTCAGCTCATCGCTGTCGATGAAACACTCAAAATACTCGTTGATCATCTCTAAATCGGATAAGCCACCATAATTATGCAGTGCATTTACTTTCAATAGTTGAGGGTTAATCAATTCGTCGTCACGCAGTGCGACATATTTAGCCTCGGCCAAAGGCCCAACCAATAGGTTGAACATATCGGCTTCGAATGCATGTTCATAAGCAAGTCTCTGGACGGTAGAAAAATCTTTGGTAGCCTCATCAAGCGATGTCGGTAGGGTATGAATCAGGCGACCGCCTTCTACTTTAGCGATATATTGATCAGAGGGGCTGCCTAAACACTCGGACGATTGAACATCGCTATTTAAGGATTTAATAACAATTTGAAAAAAAACCGGCGGCAGTCCTTTTTGTTTGTTTCCGAAATAAATAGCGGCTGCGTGTCCTGCTTCATGGACAGCAATTTTCCTGCTGACTTCTTGATGGGTTAACTCAGACACGTTTTTAAAATTGGGTGTACGATTCATTAAGCCTCCATTAAAAAAATGCGCGCGATATAGCTGTCCACATTTTCGAGACGGTGAGTAATGTACCTATTATATTTTTCATATTTGCTGCCTTGAGTATGCGGTATTGAAACAGTCACCTTGGTAGAGGAGAAAATGTGCGAATGGATTCATCATGAACTTTGGGTTATATAGCCTCTGTAAAACGACCGATATAGTCGGCTGCAATCTTGATCACTGTGGGTGCCATCAATTGTGAATACTTATCTTCAAATAAACGGGGAGCCCATATAAGAGAGGAGCCCTGTTGAATGTCCGCAGTCGGCAACTTGTGGATAGTGGTCACGACGGTTGGATAGGCATAATAAGGAGAACAGTGAGGCGAACCATAATAGCCTAAGCCACTTCTGTGAAAGTGATCATGTCGAGCTGTTTTATTGAAATGTTTTTTCATGTTACTTCTCTCGATTAAAATTAAATTAACTTCTTTTTACAGATTTAAGCCATTTCCATGCCATAAATTGATAACAAAAAAATATGATTATTATCAAATAGATATCTCATCAAGATGGGCTTCAAACGATTGAGGAAGTGGTTAAGGGTTCAAATAAGCCTTTTAATTATGGTTCTTTTCAACTACTGTTGTTTCTGCTGACTATCCGCATTGAAAATGTCAGGTTATACCGCTGTACACTGCCATTAATGAAAGATTGGATTTTTGTGACAGAGCCCGTCGAAACAGCTTGATATAATGACTTTAAACACGTCAAAAAGGGGGAGTTGAAGGCTAAAATGCGGTTAACGCAGCATAGTAGAAACGTTGCGGACGGGTTTGCGAAACCCGTCCGGCTCAGAAGACAGATAGAAAGACAAGGCAAAGTGTTTATGTAATAAAATTACTATTTCATAACCACTACAACCGATAAAGCGGCTCCAGGCTTTTATCTTCGGCGGCGGCAATTTTTTCTCTGGCTTTATTTTCAGTAAATGACTGAAATAGTTTTTTGCCCTGCCACTCGCCTATTTCCTTGCCATATAAAACGTGATTCAAATGCAGAATTTCGTCTCTTAACCGGGCATCACAAAACCCGGAGAGAGCGCCCAGATTCGTAACATTGAACTTTTGCCGGCCCCATTCAAGCAAGGCGTCTTTAGCCGCCACAGCATCGTTATTGATACAGGCCTTTTTTAAATTCTTAATGCACTCTTTTAAATTTATTTCTGAGTCATTATCTTCGATAACGGATTTTATAGCAGTGCGTTTAGTTAAGAAAAAAAGCACGGTAATTAACCAGCCAGCGGTTAAAAATACAGAAACCCATAACCAGATATTGGATTGTTGCGGGCTTTTATTAACCTGACCGGATTCAATTTTCTGTGGTGTTGCTGAAGCAACCGGTGGAGCAATCGCAGCAGGCTGAGTTCCAGCAGCAGCAACGGCTGTAAGCGTTGTTTCCGGAATTTTCGCTATTTCAATTTTTTGGGTTTTAGTATTAAACCAGGGAATTTCTATGGCGGGTAATTTATAGTCACCTGCTTTTGAGGGAATCAGGGCAATTTTTTCCTCTTTGAAAGCCAGCATCCCATCGGCTTTTTTCTGTTCTTTCAATACAGGTTGATCAGGATAGGCTTTTAACGCATCACTGGTGACAGTCGTATTTAATTCCGGCAGTTGACCTACCGTCGTGCCTTTGGCTATTAAAGTTAAGGTTCTGGTCAAAGGTTCTCCAACTTTCATTTGTTGAACATCGCCAGACCATTCTTGTTTTAAAACCAGTTGTTCTGCCGATAGCCAATGTTTTCCAGTAAAAGAGGCGGGGACAGGTTTTACATCCAGCGTTATCGCTTTGGATTCGACTTGTTTGGTTTTGGTCATCTGCGGATTAAAAAAACTATTAAAACCGGGACGGCCACCGGTCAGGACTTCGGCGGTTAATACCAACGGTTTAATTGTTAATTTGCCGCTTTTTTGCGGGAAAATGGCATATTTTCTTTCAGTCACCGAATAATTAACGCCGTTAATCGGTGTATTATAACTACTATCTTCACCTAATTTTTCAATCACCGCATCCGCCGCTTCAGGTTCATTCAATCTGGCTTGGGAAATATCGACTCTGGTATATAAACGCAAGGTATAGAAAACCTGGGATTGTATATAGGGATTTTCCGGTGTCGCCTCAACTTCTAAAAACAAATCCTCATCGGTATTAACAGCTTTGTTGTGCATACCCTCAGAAACCAGAATGGGTAAAGACTGACTGACATCATTACCAAAATGTACCGGTGGGATAACCAGATCACCCGACTGTTTGGCCATCACATTCAGCGTCCACTGAATTTTCTTGCTGGACCTGCCATTAATCCACGATGAGCTGCTGTTGTTACTTTGGCTGAGTAGGGTGAAATCCTGTTCCAAAGGACTGAAATCCGGGTCACCGTCAGGTGATTCCGTCGCGGTAAAAATAATCTGGAAGGATTCATCAAGACTGACCGGGTTTCGATCCACGGAAACATTAATCTCAGCTGCAAAGGTGATTTGAGGAGCCAAGATCAATAATAAAAGCAGAAAAAAAACTAAAGAAACGGTAAATCTTATTTCTAATTCAGGTTTAAGTATTTGTTTTATGGTCTTCATTGTTTTCATCATTAGTTATTATTTACGCGTGTGTAAATACAGAAATTTAAGCATAGTCCGACAAAGAATAATGGTAAAAGTGCAAAAACGACACTGATGTACAGGCAAAATGCCGAGTTAGCCGAGTTTAACAGCAGACCAGGGCAACAAGCAGCCGGTTTTTATGCCATGGTCAAATTGGCAATCAATGCCAGTAATTCCGGCTTTGCAGATGTCTGATGCATATAAATCGCATAAACCTGGCGGCAGATTTCAGGATCGACAAGATAGCGATAACTGATGTCGGTTGCATCCTTGGGCAGGGTGTATTCCGGCATTAATGCAACACCGATACCCGCCTGAACCATACGCAAAATCCATTCCTCGCTGTTACTGCGGTAAGACGGATAAAGATTAATTTCCTGATTTTGACAAATACATTTCAAATCTTCTCGCAACTCACAGTTGAGTCTGTCTAAATATGGCTCTGACTGTAAGGCTTTCAGATCGACTTTTTGTAATTGATTAAAACGATGCGTCGTGCTGAAAGCAACCACATAGCGTTCTTCATAGAGTAATGTAGATTGATACGGTGATGCCAGTAGTTGTGCCGGCGCGCTGATCACGAGATCCAGCAATTCCGAATCCAGCTGCTTTAATAACACAGCTTCGCTATCAATGATTAATTCGAGTTCGATATTCGGAAAGTCTTGCTGATACCCAGCCAGACAAGGACTTAGGCGTTGAGCGCCTATGGTTGTCATCAGGCCGATGCGTAAGGGAATGGTATTCAAGCGGGTAAAACGAATCGCCTCCGCTTTGGTTGCTTGAAGCTCTTTGTAAATTCTTCTTAGATTAGACTCAACCATACGACCTAACGGTGTTATCTGACAGCCGGAATGCGTGCGCGTAAATAATGCCCCGCCCATTTCATCTTCCAGTTTTTTTATTGCCTGAGTCAAGGATGGTTGCGAGACATAAGTGAGTTGCGCTGCATGTGTGATGCTACCCTGATCGCAGACGGCCAAAAAATAGCGGATTTGCTGCATTTCCATGAGAATTGCCTTGCTATAGGAATGAAGATATAGAAAAAACCTATTGTTCCATAGAAAGTCAGTATTATCCAAATTGTTATCTTTCAATATAAGATTGCCACTCTTTTAAATTACAGATATGAGAAAGCTATGAAAACTGCAAAATTGATTGTGATGTACCCAACACCTGCCGATCTTGATAAGTTTGAACAACGCTATGCAGAGGAGCATGTTCCGATGGCGGTAGAAAAACTGGCCGGGAAACCCGCTTTGTTGCATCGTTGATTAAGTCCAGTGTGGGTCAGGAAAAAGCGCCTTTTCATCGCATTGCCGAAGTTTATTTTCCTTCGATGCAAGATTTGGAGGTTTGTTTAAATTCGTCCGGTGGACAGGAAACCGCCCAACATGCCGTGGATATTTCGACAGGCGGCCTGCCGTTGTTTTTAATCGCGGAAGTTGAAAGCTTCGATTTTTAAAAACGGATATTAACAGCGCAAAAATCGATGACAGATTGAAAACGATACTTTGCTTTATAAAAAAACTAACCTTGACGCCTGACAAAATTACCCAGGCAGATGCTTAACAAATCTTCGAGGCGGGTTGGGTTGAACAAACATATTCCTGATGCGATTGCACCCAGCGCCGCCGGTATTGATTATCAGGATTTGCGTGATAGCAAGTGTCCCAAGCCTATTCCGGTCATGATCATGCACAGCGCGAATGACCACCTGTTCCCGAAATAGGGTGTGCAGTCTTCTGGATGGTGGGCTGCCTGTAATTTATCGTTGCCCGGCATTCAACATTAGACGAAGCAACAATGTTAGATAAACCTAAAGGCCGTTGCGAGATTCAATTGAAAGCCAAGTAGGCTGCGCATCGTGCACTTTTTAAACTTCTGTTTTACACAACTGTTCCAAAAAGAGCGCCCACACCCGCAGTCAAACCCATAGCCAACGCGCCCCAGAAGGTTACCCGGAAAGCACCCTTAATTAGACTGGAACCGCCGGTATAAGCGGCTAAAATCCCCAGCAGGGCAAGAAATAGCAAAGATGCGGATGACACTAAAGTAATTAAATTCGCATCAGGACCAAACATGACAATCAACAGCGGTAACACTGCGCCAATGGCGAAGGTGAGTGCTGATGTCAGTGCCGCTTGAATGGGACGTGCAGTGCCTGTTGCCGAGATACCCAGCTCATCACGCGCGTGTGCGCCCAGGGCATCATGATTCATGAGTTGCTCGGCAACTTGCTCTGCAAGTACAGGATCGAGTCCACGCGCTACATAAATAGCTTGCAGCTCTTTTTGTTCATGATGCATATCTTCCTTCAGTTCTTTGCGTTCACGCGCCAAATCGGCCTGTTCAGTATCAGCTTGTGAACTGACCGACACATATTCACCCGCTGCCATCGACATGGCCCCGGCAACAAGGCCTGCGATACCGGTCAATACGATATTGTGATGCGCGGCATGGGAGGCGGCAATACCCACAATTAAACTCGCTGTCGAGACGATACCATCGTTTGCGCCTAAAACAGCGGCGCGTAGCCAGCCGATACGATGAGTGCGGTGGCTTTCGTGATGATGAGGTAGCATTGGTTTTTCCTTTTAATTTAATAAATTTACAGAAGCTTAGCTATGCCTGGTCGGGTTTCTATAAACAACTGGCCTGACCCTTCATAAAGTGGTCGCTCACTTTCCCTTGACGGAGGAGCTTTCCCTGTGTACTGTCGAAGGTGCAGGGATGAGTGAATATAACCGTTTGATTTTATTCTCCCCAGCCCTCTCCATCAGGAGAGGGCGTA
>JBBQCU010000043.1:0-12519 GCA_038319065.1 Methylococcales bacterium | reverse complement strand
ACCAGTGTAGCCTTTTGTTCAGACATGGCAAAAAAATCCATCAAAATTTCAATCACAAAATCCATGGGGGTAAAATCGTCATTTAACAAAATAACTTTGTATAACGGCGGTCTTTTTAGCTTAGGCTTGGCTTCCTGAACAGCCAAGCCGTCATCAATATCTTTGAACGGATCAAAATCGGACATAATAACCAAATAAACAAAAATACTTTAAGTGTTTAAGATAATGCCAATATTAGAGTATTTCAAGCCTATGTACATAACAATTTAAAACACAATAGATATAAAACCAGCTTCGTGCTTAAAATTGCGCTTTAACTTACCCCTGTGGAACCTTTTTTACCAACATAAGTTCCTCATATCCGGTAACATATTCATTTTTATTAAAGCCGGAAATCATCAATGGTTTGGAAACCACACGTTACCGTTGCAGCCGTTATCGAACAAGATAATCGCTTTTTACTCGTTGAGGAGGAAACACCACGCGGATTGCAATTCAATCAACCCGCCGGTCATTTTGAAAAAAATGAAGACCTGATCGCCGCTGTCAAGCGTGAAGTGAATGAAGAAACAGCCTGGCATTTCGAGCCCGAGCACCTTATTTCCATCCAACTTTGGCGCAGAAATCCTGAATACCCAACGTTTATTAGAATTTGTTTTTCCGGCCACTGTCATAGCCATAACCCGGATCAACCACTGGACGACGGAATAGTCGCTACGCACTGGCTCACACGTGACGAAATAGCCGCTGAACAACATCGATTACGCAGCCCATTGGTACTCATCAGCGTCGACGAATACCTGAGCGGGAAACGTTATCCTTTATCCCTTATTAAATCATTTCTCGATCTTGACCATGAGTAAAAACATAATCGTCGGCTTGTCGGGGGGTGTCGATTCTTCCGTAACCGCCCTGCTACTATTGGAACAAGGCCACCAAGTCACCGGTTTATTCATGAAAAACTGGGAAGAAGATGACGGCACGGAATACTGCACAGCCATGGAAGACCTCGCCGACGCACAGCAGGTCTGCGATAAACTGGGCATAGTACTAAAAACCGTCAATTTTGCAGCTGAATATTGGGAGGAAGTGTTTGAAGTGTTCCTGTCTGAATTTAAAGCAGGCCGCACACCGAATCCCGATATTCTGTGCAACAAACACGTTAAATTCAAAGCCTTCCTGAATTATGCCATCGAAGATTTAGGGGCGGAATATATAGCCACAGGCCACTATGCACGTATCGCCATGTTCCCAAACAAGAGCTATGGGGACGAGGACGAATACTTTCTTTTAAAAGGACTGGACCCAAATAAAGAACAAAGTTACTTTCTTTATACAATGGGACAAAAAGCCTTGTCCAAAACACTGTTTCCGATCGGCCACTTACACAAACCGGAAATCAGGGCAATGGCAGATAAAGCAGGTTTCGCCAATAGCCGTAAAAGAGACAGCACCGGCATCTGTTTTATCGGTGAACGTAAATTTACCGAGTTTCTGCAGCGTTATCTGCCTACCCAGCCCGGTGAAATGCGTACGCCGGAAGGCCGGTGCATCGGCAAACATTCCGGTTTAATGTATTACACTTTGGGACAACGTCAGGGCTTGGGTATAGGCGGCGTTAAAAACGCGCCAGATGAACCTTGGTATGTGCTGGACAAAGACATTGAAAATAATGTGCTGATTGTTGGTCAAGGACATGACCACCCGCTGATGTTGCACAACACTCTGGAAGCCAGTCAACTGGATTGGTGCAGCAACCGGCCATTAACCGGGACTATTCAATGCTCCGCCAAAACCCGCTATCGACAGGCAGACCAGGCTTGCCGGGTTGAGCCATTGGAAAACAACCAGGTCAAGGTCCGCTTCGAGCAAGCGCAACGTGCCATTACTCCCGGTCAATCGATCGTGTTTTACGATGGCGAAGTCTGCTTGGGTGGCGGAATTATTGAGTCTAAAACCAATGAAAATTAATACACTTTGCGGGCTACTTTCTTGCCGGATTTCCGGCCTTAATCCAACCTGTCTCCCTTATCCAATTCTTGCAAGTGCCTTAGCTTTTCCTTGATTTTGATTTCCAGGCCTCGATCTACGGGCTGGTAATAACGCGTTCCCGTTAGCTGTTCCGGAAAATAATTTTCACCCGCGGCATAAGCTTCAGGCTCATTATGGGCGTAACGGTACTCTTTACCGTAATTCAGGGATTTCATTAATTGGGTCGGTGCATTTCTTAAATGCACCGGCACACCCAGGCTGCCGCTTTGTTTGGCATCACGCATGGCGGCATTGTAGGCCATGTAAACGGCATTGCTTTTAGGCGCGCAAGCTAAATAAACAATGGCCTGCGCCAAGGCCAGTTCGCCTTCAGGGCTACCCAGACGTTCCTGCGCTTCCCAGGCATTAATAGCAATTTGCAAGGCTCTGGGATCGGCGTTGCCTATATCTTCGGAGGCAATTCTGACGATGCGTCTGGCTAAATAGGTTAGGTCGCAACCGGCATCCATCATGCGGCACAACCAATAGAGCGAAGCATCGGGCGAACTGCCCCTTACCGATTTATGTAGTGCTGAAATCTGGTTATAAAATTCTTCACCCTGATTATCAAAGCGTCTGACGCCGCCGGTAAGTACTTCTCTGGCACAAGACTCATTAATAAGACTGCTATCCTTAGCGGCGGCAAGTTCGACAGCAATTTCCAGCAAATTCAACAGTCTTCTGGCATCGCCATCTGCTGCTTCGGCAAATTGTAGTTTAATATCATCAGCCATTTCAATATTAAGACTACCCATACCTCTATTCCGGTCGGTTAAGGCTTTATCCAGCACGACGAGCAAATCTTCGCTGGTTAAAGAATTAAGTACATAGACGCGGGCACGAGACAACAACGCGTTATTGAGTGCAAATGACGGATTTTCAGTCGTCGCGCCGACAAAATAAACTGTGCCGTCTTCTACATGCGGCAGGAAAGCGTCCTGTTGTGATTTATTAAACCGGTGCACTTCATCGACAAATAAAATAGTGCGCCTGTGTTGTTCGAGCTGGATTTTTTTAGCATCGCTAACAGCGGCCCTGATTTCCTTGACACCGGATAATACCGCAGAAATCGGCATAAACTCGGCATCGGAGTGCTGGGCAATGAGCCGCGCCAGGGTGGTTTTGCCGGTTCCCGGCGGCCCCCAGAAAATCATGGAATGTAAACGCCCGGATATAACCGCTTCATAGAGGGGCTTGCCTGGCTTTAGAATATGTTGTTGACCCACGAAATCGTCAAGCGATTTTGGCCTCATCCTATCTGCCAGAGGTTTGGTTAAATCATCGAACATGAAAGAAAGGCAGGTGCAAGGTTAAAGGCACAAGAAGAAAGCTTACATTTTGATCCCGTGCCTTGAGCCTGTTTAATCTGAAAATACATCGGCACCCTTGGGCGCTTTGAATTCAAACAGCGTCGGTTTTATCGGCGGATTGAGTAGTACATTTGAGAAATAGATGCGTGTTAGCATACCAAAATTATCACTTAACTCCATTCCCGCCAGCGAGCCTTTATTCAGGCCAATTGTAATAAATTTAAAGGTGCTTTCCTGATTTTTAGGCAATAATTTAATCCATTGCAAATTCCCATCGACGCCCTGATTTTCCATAGTGAAATTATTTTCCAGTGATATATCGCCGCTTAGCAATAATGCGGGCGTTGAACCTACTGACTCATCGAGCTTTTTAATAGTGACTTGCTCTAAATCAGTATCATAAAACCAGACTTTTCCGGAAGTAGATACGATTTGTTGTTGAAACGGTTTTAAATAATCCCAACGAAATTTTCCAGGCCGCTGCAGGTAAAAAACCCCATAGCTGGTTTGATATGGATCGCCGGCCTCATTAATCAATACTTGCTTAAAGTCAGCCGTGAGTGACTTTGTCGCTTTTAAAAATGCCTGCAATTGTTTGACAGGTTCATCAGTTGCAAAACCTGTGCTACTGAAAAGATAAAAGGCCAGGAAGGCCAGGCGGAAGACATTAATTTTATTCATGGTTACTCTATTATAATCCTGTTTGAGGTTCGCTTTGATTAGGCTCGCTTTTACTTGGCTCATTTTGCTTGGGTTCACTCTCGAAAAAATCTTCAAACCACGATTTATCTTTCTCAAAAACCTTTTGTCCACAGGATGAATAGGCAGTTGGTTCTGATCCCGAAATATAGGGGTATTGCTTACCGCCTCCGCAGCCTTTACGCGTTAATAAACCGCTACCTGGCTCAACCCAGACCAATTTGACATTGTCAGGTGGAATCAAATTCACCGGTTGGGTTGAAATTTGCTGCATTAACGCTGTCCAGAGCGGTAAAGCCCCCGTCGAACCGGTTAGCCCGATCGGTTTATTATCATCCCGGCCTACCCAGACCACGGATAAATAATCCCCCGTATACCCGGCAAACCAGCTGTCTTTTGCATCATTGGTGGTGCCTGTTTTGCCCACCAAGCCATAGTCTTTGGGGAAAGACGAATAGGCCGTGCGTCCTGTACCTTCATGCATAACTTCCTGTAACATGGTATTGACGATATAAGTTGCCGCTGGATCTACCGCCTGTTTGACGGTAAACGGGTAACTTTGTAATTGTTTGCCATTCGTATCAACTACCGCTCTAATGCTTTTTATCGGTGTTGAAAAACCATCCCCGGCTAACGTTTGATACATCTGTGTAACTTCTATGGGCGTGAGTGATGTCGCTCCCAGCAATAATGAAGGGAACAGGTCCAGCTCTCTTGTAACACCCATACTCTTTAATGTCTTAGCTGTTCTGGCTACGCCAATATCCATACCAATACGGACTGTGGCCAAATTGTAGGACTTCGCCAAAGCCGTATGCAGAGCGACATTTCCATGATGTTTATGATCGTAATTTTTAGGAATCCAGTCGGTACCATTCTGTCCTTTGACCACAATGGTCGAATCGCTCACTCTGGTGGTAATAGTATATTTGTCAGGATATTCCAGTGCTGTCAAATAAACTACCGGTTTCATTAAGGAGCCGATCGGCCGCACTGCATCTAATGCGCGATTAAATCCCCCTGCCAGATTTTCACGGCCGCCGGTCAATGCGGCAACCTCCCCGCTATCGCGGCGTGTGACTATGACGGCTGCTTCAAGATTATTGGCGTGAGGCTGCTTATCCAGCTGATTAAGCTTGGCTTCAACGGTTTTTTCCAGAGTATCCTGGACCTGGGTATCCAGCGTGGTAAAAATCCTCAGTCCCTGGGAGGTTAAATCCTCTTCACGATAATCTTCCCTTAATTGCCGTTTAACCAGGTCAAGAAAACCGGGATAGCGATTAGATGAACGTTGAGGGCGTGGAATGACACTTAAAGGTTTAGTTTTTGCCTCAACCGCCTGATTAGTTGTGATGTAGCCTTCTGTTGCCATTTGATCAAGTACCAGATTGCGCCGTTGCAAAGCACGATCTGGAAAACGTCTCGGATCGTATTCAGAGGGGCCACGGACCAATGCCACTAATGAAGCGACCTGTTCCAGAGGGAGATCCTTTAATGTACTGCCGAAATAAAATTCACTGGCCAAGCCAAAACCGTGAACAGCGTTTGAACCATTTTGACCCAAATAGATTTCATTCAAATAGGCTTCCAGAATCTCATTTTTTGTGTAGCGGTATTCTAAGATCAGCGCCATTAAGGCTTCTTTTACTTTACGCGACAAACGACGCTCATTGGTCAAATAAAAGTTTTTAACCAACTGTTGGGTAATGGTGCTCCCCCCTTGTACCATGCCTCCGGCGCGAACATTGGTCAACATCGCTCTGGCAATGCCCCGCAGTGAAACGCCAAAATGATCATAAAAATCTCTGTCCTCTGATGCAAGCAAACCTTTAACCAGTGTGTCCGGCGCTTCTTCCAGCTTGATGAGTACCCTGTCTTCCTTGATGGTAGGGTAAAAACTGCCGATTTGTACCGGATCCATCCGGATGATGGCAAGATCCTCAGCTTTAGTTATATCCGTAATTGTCTCTATGCCGGTATCGATAAAGTCCAGCTGCATCTGCATACTGGGTTGATGTTGATCCCAAAAAGCGAAATCACGGGTTTTAACACTGAATTGTGTGCCATTTTTGAAATAGCTTCCTTCCGCGGATAACAACGTGTCTTCCCGGTAATGCAGCAGTTTTAATAACGCTTCAAAGTTTTCAGCAGTCAGAGAGTAGCCCGCATAGAGCTCAAGCGGACTTGCATAAACCCGGGCAGGAATAGCCCAGCGTTTGCCTTCGAATTGCTTGCGAACGTTATAATCCAGATAACCCAGATAACTGATAAACATAAACGAACCGCCAGCCAACAAAATCAGGAAAAGGTTTCTAAACCAATGAGAAGTTGATTTTTTTACCGGTTTATTGGTGTTGTATCTGGAACTGCGTCTGTTTATTTTTCTTTCTGTCATAGCCTTGTATAGTATTTTCAATCATTATCCTTAACTTATTATCTATTATACATAAATAAGGATTGCCGGATTCAGCAAGTATGACTGTATCGTTATAAAATGAACATCAGATGAACACCTGTGTTAGGTTGGATATCAAACACGACGCGGTAGGCTACGCTTTTCTGCCCACTATTTATCGCTTAATCAGCCGGAAAAAAGCCTGCCTATCCTTTGCTTCAGCAACCCCTTCATGCTTCGACAGGGCTTTCCTGAGCAAAGACGAAGGGAGCAGCTCGAACGGCGTAAAATGACTTGTGTGTATAAATTGGTTTCAGCAAGAGAGGGAGCGGAAATGCCATTGTTGATATGGGTGAGTATAACTTAAACAGTTAAAACAATTTTTCCGCTCGTATGTCCGGCTTCGATCAAGTTATGCGCTTCAGCAACATCTTTGAGTAGGAACTGCCTGCTGATATACGGCTTTAACAATCCCTTATCAATCCAGTGAGTACATTGATTTAAAATTTCAACATGTTTGTCTCTTGCTTCAAATAAGTCTCTGAGCATCGGTGTTAACATGAGTTCAAAACCAATCAATAAATTTCGCATTCTGGCTTCGCTCAGGTTCAACTGACCCGGATCCAGCAAAGTGATCAGCCGGCCAAAATGGGCAGTCACGGCGATACTCTCTTTGAATACTGCTGAACCTACCGTATCGAAGACCAGATCAGCGCCTTTGCGCCCAGTAAGATCGTTTACGGCGTCGGCAAAACCGTTTGGCGTATAAATAATGGCTTCATCAGCGCCCAAGCTTTTTACAAATTCTGCTTTTTCTGCGGAACTCACTGTAGTAATCACCTTGGCGCCTTTTAATTTTGCCAATTGGATCGCCACATGTCCGACTCCCCCTGCACCGGCATGGATAAGTACGGTTTGCCCGGCCTGCAAGCCGCCTCGATCAAACAAAGCGCCCCACGCGGTAATCAACACAAGAGGAGAAGCCGCGGCTTCAGTAAATGAAAATGTCTCTGGCATCAAACTAACCCAGCGCTCATCAATCACGTTGAATTCAGCATAATTGCCTTGTTCGCGTCCCAGTCCGCCATGACAAAACCAGACTTTATCGCCGGTTTTAAAACGACTGGCTGCCGTTCCTGTTTCAACAACGATCCCAGCACCATCACAACCCAATACCGCAGGCAAGGCTTGGTCATAAAACACGCCATTACGCCTGACTTTAGTATCCACAGGATTAACGCCAGCCGCCTGTAGTTTGACTTTAATCTGTGTTGCTTCTGAAATTTCAGGTTCCATAATATCCTGAAGCTTCAAAACATCGGGATCACCGGCAGCTGTCATTTGTATTGCTTTCATAGTTAACTCCTGATCTATTTATTAACTCTGTGGGAGCGGCTTTAGCAGCAAATTGCGAGGCTAAAGCCGCTCCCACAGCAAGGATGTCATCAATCCGCCAGCCATTGCCGGCGATAATCCTGATAGGGGTACTGTTTTGATTTTTTCACCTGCAGGTCTTGAACCCTATAAATATCCGGCAGATTGTAGCCATTAAACCGGTTGGCTTTAACCAGGCTATAGGCGCCAACATTGTTAAAAACAATTTTATCGTCTACTGCCAAGGGTTTGTTAAAACGATATTCCCCGAACACATCACCGGCCAAACAGGTACAACCTGCTAAAATAGCAGAGTAGCGTCCTTTGGGGTCGTGTTCATTTAATTCAGGCTGACGCTGATATTCAAATACTTCCGGATTGTGATTGATCGAGGTATCCAGTATGGCAATGGTTTTTCCATCACTGACAAAACTATCGATCACGGTGGTCAATAAATGTCCGGCACAGCCCACTACCGCTTTACCCGGCTCAATATAAATATCAAGGCCAAAATCGTTTTTTAGCTGGTTTATCAGGTCAATAAAAGGGCGATGATCGTTAATTTGATTAAACAAGTAACCGCCGCCCAGATTCAGCCAATCGAGTTGAGCCAGGTTTTTGCCAAAATAACTACGCAGTTTCTCAATGGTTTTAATTAAAGGTGTAAAGCTGGTTGCTGTAAAAACGTTATGAAAATGCAGTCCCTTAATTTGATCCAGGCAAGACGACTGCCATAAGTCATCAATCCCCACACCCAGTTTTGAATGCTGCCGGCAGGGATCAAATCGATCATCATTAGCAAAAGATAGCTTGGGATTAACGCGTAAGCCAATGGATGTTTGTGCCTGGGTGGCCGGAGCAAAGCGCTGATACTGTGTTAAGGAATTGAAACTGATATGCGTAAGCAAACGCGCCATGTCATCCCACTCATCCGGTCTTATGCCAGGCGTTGTTAAATGAATACCGCCTTGCCCCGCTAAAATCTCATCGGCCAGTCGCGCTTCAAATAAAGAGCTGACCGAAAAGCCGTCAACAAAGGGTTTTGCTATTTCCAGAACAGAGGTTAAAGGCAATGACTTGATTGAATATAACACCTTGCAGCCACACCGGTGGCGTAACGTGTTTAAAGCCTTTAGAGTGTTAATTATCTCCTCTGCATCGAGAACAAATGCAGGTGAGGAAGAAATGCTGTCTTTTATGAGTTGAAAATCCATTCCGCCTGCATGTTTTTATTAGGATTTTTTGGGTGCAAGCGCTTCAACATTACGTTTAGCCAGATCATCAATTACGGCACTTAATGAACCTTTAGTTTTAATTTGCTCGCTAAAGGTTGATCGGTAGTTGGTAACCAGGCTCACTCCATTAATCATAATATCGTAAACTTTCCATTTCCCATCAACTAGCAACATCCGGTAACTCACTTCAACTGGCTGTTGATTCGGCTGCGTTACTTCTGTTTTGACTAAAATTTTGGTAGCGCCACTTTCCATTTCAATAGGTAGAAAACGTATTGACCAGTTATAAAACTCAACAAACGCTCTGGAATAAGTCCTTACCAGCAGTGTCTGAAATTCACGCTTAAAACGTTCCTGATCCTGAGTAGTTGCTGTTTTCCAGAGTTTTCCCAGGACTAACACTGCAATTTTGTCAAAATCAGAATGCGGGTCTATGACACCATTAACGTACTCTGTAACTTGTGCAAAATTCTGGGTAAACGATTTATCCTTCAGTTTTTCCTGTAACTGTGTCGAAATATCTTGTATTACTTGTTGCGGCGGCAACAATTCCCCTGCCGTTACTTTAGTAGCGGACATAAAGCCAAGTAATACTGCAAATAAACCAAATACTATATTATTTTTAGTCTTCATAAAGCCCCCTAAAACTCAAACTAACGAATTATTCAAATCCAACCCCGTACTGCGTTGGATTGATCAAAAAACTTAAACGCACCCAGTTAAGCAAATCTTGGGCTGGTTCCCAAGCTCCAGCCTGGGAACTAGGATGGCGAAGCTCTGGCTTCGCGAGACTTCAAGCTAGAGCTTCCTGCACCGAATTCCCAAGCTGGAGCTTGGGAACTAGCACAAAAATATAGCTATTTGCCTACCCCTACTGGGCTAGGAGTTGTTCACTGCCGCCCGCAATATAAAATCCATATGCACGGCGTCATAAGGAAACAGCACCTTGCCGTTGCCGGTCTTGTCCAGTAGACCGCAATGCAGCAAGGCTGTCACATCACTATGCACCGCCTTGACATCGCGTTCAACTTCGGCAAAACTGTTTTCGCCTTGCGAAAGCCGCTCTCTGGTCAATAATTGCGCCTTCATGTTGGATACGATAACAACAGGACAAAAAGCTGTCAAAAATATCAGGTAATTAGAATGGAGATCTGGCTGGCGTTAAAGAAAAGGGTACGCCATGCGAACCCGGATAACCTGCTGGAAACAAGCCCTCTCCAGAGGGAGAGGGTTGGGTGAGGGGAAATCGGATTAGCATAATTCTTTGATTTCATAGTCCCAAATTGGGATATTAATTCGCAATTAAGCGTGTTATAAAATCAACAGCAAAGATTTTACCATCTTTATGATACACTTTATTTGTGTGCATATATGATGGCAATTTTTTGAATGGAGATTAGGGTTGTAGTCGATACCAATGTTCTGGTCGCCGGATTGATAGGCGGTAAAGGACCAAACCGGGAAGTTCTCCGTCGTTGCCTTCAAGGTGATTTGCAGCCGTTCCTTGGCAATGCTCTTTACCTTGAGTATCAGGACTTACTGAGCAGGGAGAATAGTCAGGCACTCTGCAAGCAGACTTCCTTATCTCTGATGGAGTTTCTGGACGGTTTCGCACAAGTCTGCACAGCAATTGATGCACGCTACCTGTGGCGGCCCAATTTAAAGGACGAAGCAGATAACCATTTGGTGGAACTGGCAATTGCTGCTCGTGCTACCTATATCATCACCAATAATGTGTCGGACTTTGCCCATGCCGAACTTAAGCGCTTGGGTTATGAAGTCATTACACCGGAACAGATATTGAGGTTACTAAGATAATGACGACTTTATCCATCCGCTTACCCGACGATATGGCGGAAAGGCTCAAAAACATCGCCAAGGTGCGCGACATCAGCCTGAACAAGTTAATGTTTGAACTTTCCACCCAGGCCTTGGCGGAAGAAGAAGCGAAGCAACGTTTCCTGGCAGCCCAACTGCGCGGTAACCCCAAGCGGGCGTTGCAATTGTTGGACGAACTTGACACATTAGGGTTTTGAAAGAAGCAGTCTGTCTGCCTTACGGGTTATTCCAGCAAAATGTCGGGCAAAAAAAACATGCCCGACAGGCCTTTTTATGCATTGATTAGGGCAACACCGAATTTTCCGTCCTCACGCGTACAACGGCGAAAACTTACACCATCGAGTCCCGTCAAACTTGGGTTTGTGGCATCATCGCATATTTTTGCTGGTCAGTTCATTGTTAAAATCCAACAAAAACAATATTCATAATTTGCATATTTTATCTTATTCAGCCTGTTGCAATCGCAGTTTGCGCCGGTTCCCAAGGTCCAGCTTGGGAACCAAGATGGACCTTGGGAACTAGCAGAATCCGGTTTTCGTCCTAACGTTTTTTAGCTTCGAATTGTTTGCTGACTTATAACGATAGGGAGGTAGGATAATAGTATGGCATTTAATAGAAGTTTACCGTTCCCCAAAAAGGTACGCGATGCCTACCCTGCTTTCTCTCGCCGGAATTTAATTCCTGCCCAAATCATTAATCGCATCCATCACCATCCTTGTTCCGCTGTTAATCATTAAAATATCGGATGCCACACGTACATAGCGATATCCGGGAGGCGGAGACCCGATGTTACTCAATATTGCCGAAGGTAAATCGTAGTAAACCACATCCCTTTGCAAAGGGCGTCCTATGACCCATTTTTTTGCTTGTCCCGGCGGCATGCAACCGTTGTGTTTCTTGGCTAAACCTTTAGGACAATGGCCTGCCTGAAATTCATTGTCATAGTAGTCGCGGATGACTGTTCGATGCTGGCCGATGAAATACCTTTCGCCGCTAAAATCAGCTTTATCCTTGTCATGATGGTATTTGTCGTCAGATTTGCCTTGCTGTTCTTTCTGCTTGTGTTTTTCTTGCTTGCCGCCGCCGGCCCATGACGGTTTGTCGGCAATTGCCGGACCAGCGGTTATCATCGCCAGGGCGATTATAACCAGGCTGGTTGTTATTAAAGTCTTAAGTCGCGTCATAATTTGCAGCCTTTTGTGTGAGTGAATAAAAATTACTATGAATACTTTCATAAATCAGTTCGAACTACGAATATTTGGCTAACGTTATCCAAAAAGGTACAAGAGTTGCGTGCCCTCCGCTAATCTCCTGAAATCATTTTATTAATGCTGCTTGCTACAAAGTGTCAGCATCCGATCGGTAATCTGATGATGCGGGCAACCAAACAATTTTGCCGTCTCGCCAAACCACAAGCGGTAGCTGCGCCTGTTGATGGCGTTTGACTGCTTCACGGGTGGCTTTGTTGATAGCATCGTCAATAGGTTTGCCCGATTTAAATATAGAGTCCGAAGCTGATTAAGCGACACCCGCCGCATACTTGGTGTCCGGCAGATGGAAAAAAGAAATAATACGCTGGCTGTTTTGTTTCAACGAATCCAATGCGGAAGTGAGGCGGACCTTCAAATCCTCCTTG
>JBBQCU010000042.1:0-12594 GCA_038319065.1 Methylococcales bacterium | reverse complement strand
TTAGGCAAAAATTAACGGTCATTATAAGACAACCCCCGGATTTTCTAAAAAATGCTACGGAGGACGGCTTAAAAGCCGTCTGGATTTAGGATACTTTCACAGTCTCTGGAGCGTGGGAACGATATATTTTGGACTACCCAGAGTTAAGGCTGGACAATCAGTCGTAGGCCGGAATAAGACCACCCAAGCGTAGCGCGTGGTGGCGTTTCCGGCATTATCGTACAGTGTGCCGGAAACGCTTGTTCTCGCTTGTGCTCGAAAAGACTTATTCCGGCCTACCTGGCTCACAAAATTTGGGATTTTATTGGTTTGGAAAAATAGCGATAAAGCAAAGAATACCAGAATGTCCTGTTGGTTTGCCGCCGTATTAAACAAAAAAGCTCTAATTGTTTTTAACACAATCGGGGCTTTGTTTTAACCCGTAAAACGGAACGCGATAGCGGTAAGCCAATCGCAATCATGTAGGACGTGCCGAGCGCGCCAAATAGGTTAAAATTATATGTAAAGCCTTGCAGAGTGAGCAGGCTTTTTTGCCCACCGAAATAATCGATAATAAGGCGGGCAGAAAAGCCTTGCCCACCCGGCTTGGGCCTCTTCATTGAGATATTCCGCTTCACTCACTCCCAGAAGCCAATCTAAGCTTACGAGCTCGTTTATGATTTGTGTTGGTAAAAATTGCACCATCAATAATGGCCCCTTCAAAATTAGTGGCCTCAATATTTGCGTTCGTGAAGTTGACATTGGTTAAGTTAGCTCCCCCAAAGTTTGAATGTTTTAGATTTGCTCCGGCAAAGTTGCTTCCTGTAAGGTCGGTTTTAATGAAGCATGCAAATTTCGCAGTGCAATTACTAAAGTCACAGTTTGTTAGTTTGCTGAATTCAAATCTTGTCTTGTAAAGATTGTTTTTCTTGAAGTTAGTACCATCTAAATTTATGTTTCTTCTATCTTGTAAACTCAGATCAGGGTGTTTGCTTTTATTTCTAGTCATATTTATGCCTTTTTTGTTTGCAGTAAAATTTGAAGTGTATCGGCAAGTAAAAACGTAGATTTTACGAATCCAGTGAGCAAACGTGACTCAGCGTGTTGATCGGTTACTTTGGTTGTGTTCTTCCTATCGATAGCTTGGCTATTCTTTTCCCGCGTTCTCGAACGCTTTCATCCAACTCAAGGTTTTTTAATATGAGCGCATAAAAAGCGTTAAATGCTTTTGGGTCAGTCTCTTTGAGAGATTCTAGGATTTGGCTTAGTTGCATGAAATCGTTTATTAGACTTGTGCCTAATTTTTCATTGAAAGCCTCTTCATGCCGCCTTAAGGTATTTCCAATCTTTTTTCTTTTTTCTTTTGCCTGTGTCATTTAAATGATTCCTACAATACACATCAATAACTGACTAAATTGAACAACTATAGCTGTTCAACAAAAAAGCCCCGTTTGTTTTAAAAACAACCAGGGCTTTATTTTAAAGCAGGACTTAAAGCAATAAAGCTTTAAGGCAGCACAATTACATCATGCCGCCCATACCGCCCATACCACCCATGCCGCCCATATCAGGCATGCCATGAGCGCCTTTTTCGTCGCTCGGTGCATCAGCAACCATCACTTCTGTGGTCAACATCAGGCCAGCCACAGACGCCGCATTTTGCAATGCCGTACGCGTTACTTTTGCCGGGTCTAAAATGCCCATTTCGATCATATCGCCGTATTGGCTGGTTGCTGCGTTGTAACCGAAGCTGCCGGTGCCTTTTTGCACTTCATTAAAGACTACGGAAGGCTCGTCGCCGGCGTTAGCTACGATTTGACGTAATGGCTCTTCCATTGCCCGGCGCAGGATGTTGATACCTACGGTTTGGTCGTGGTTAGCACCTTCCAGAGTTACCAGTGCAGACAGTGCGCGAACCAGAGCTGTACCACCGCCCGCCACAACGCCTTCTTCAACCGCTGCGCGGGTTGAATGCAGAGCATCTTCAACGCCGGCTTTCTTTTCTTTCATTTCAATTTCAGTTGCCGCGCCGACTTTAATAACAGCAACACCGCCAGCCAGTTTAGCCAAACGCTCTTGCAATTTTTCCTTGTCATAGTCAGAAGTTGCTTCATCAGCTTGTGTGCGAATTTGCGCCACACGGCCTTTGATTTGCTCTTCAGAACCGGCACCGTCGATTATGGTGGTGTTGTCTTTAGTAATCTGAATTTTTTTCGCTGTACCCAGTTGAGCCAATTCTGCTTTTTCCAGACTTAAGCCCACTTCTTCAGAAATAACAGTACCACCCGTCAGCACGGCAATGTCTTCCAACATGGCTTTACGGCGATCACCAAAACCAGGCGCCTTAACTGCTGCAACTTTTACGATGCCGCGGATAGTATTAACAACCAGAGTTGCCAACGCTTCGCCTTCAACATCTTCGGCTACGATCAATAAAGGACGGCCGGATTTAGCAACGGCTTCCAATATTGGCAGCATTTCACGGATATTAGAGATTTTTTTCTCATAAATAAGTATCATGGGGTCTTCTAATTCGACGCTCATGCTGTCTTGTTTGTTGATGAAGTAAGGCGACAAATAGCCGCGGTCAAACTGCATACCTTCTACTACGTCTAACTGGTTATCCAGTCCTGTACCTTCTTCAACAGTGATGACACCTTCTTTGCCGACTTTTGCCATAGCATCGGCAATGATTTGACCGACCGACTCATCAGAGTTGGCTGAAATTGCGCCAACTTGAGCAATGGCTTTGTTGTCGGTGCAAGGTGTTGCGGAAGCAACAATGGCTTCAACCACTTTAATAACGGCCATGTCAATACCGCGCTTCAAGTCCATTGGGTTCATACCGGCGGCAACAGCTTTTAAGCCTTCGTTGACGATAGATTGCGCCAATACGGTTGCAGTCGTAGTGCCATCACCCGCCACATCAGAAGTATGTGAAGCCACTTCTTTAACCATTTGCGCGCCCATGTTTTCGAATTTGTCTTTTAATTCGATTTCTTTCGCAACGGACACACCGTCTTTAGTAATGGTTGGAGCGCCGAAGCTTTTGTCCAGGATCGCATTACGGCCTTTAGGGCCCAGAGTTACCTTTACTGCGTTTGCTAAAATGTTAACGCCGCGCGCCATACGGACACGTGCGTCATCACCAAATAATACGTCTTTTGCTGCCATTTTTTATTCCTGAATATTTTGTGTGTAATTATATTATTAAAGGGTTTGTTTAGGATTAACCTAAAATGCCCATGATGTCTTCTTCACGCATAACAATGAGGTCTTCACCGTCAACTTTAACTTCGTTACCTGAGTATTTGCCAAACAGCACTTTGTCGCCAACTTTGACTTCTAATGCGCGCACTGTGCCATTATCCAGCAATTTGCCGCTGCCTACCGCCAAAACCATGCCCTGGCTTGGTTTTTCAGCTGCAGAACCAGGCAGTACGATACCACCGGGAGTGGTGGTTTCTTCTTCAACACGTTTGACTATCACTCTGTCGTGTAACGGGCGTATTTTCATCTATATCTCCTAACATTAAAATAAAGGTTATCTGTTATTAGCACTCGCTAGTAATGAGTGCTAATAATAATCAGCTTTTGCAGTCTGTCAAGTTCTTTGGCATCATTCCTCTTCAAAATACATAAACAATATGACCTATGAATGACAATCAATTACTACGCTATAGCCGTCAAATCATGCTGCCTCTTTGCGATATTGAAGGGCAACAAAAACTCCTTGCAGCCAAGGTATTGATTGTCGGCGCCGGAGGTCTAGGCTCTCCCGCTGCCATGTACCTTGCCGCGGCCGGTATCGGCAGCATTACCATTTATGATGATGACGTAGTGGAATTATCCAATTTACAAAGACAGATTGCTCATCACACACCCGATATTGGGACTGATAAAGTAATTTCAACCCGTCAAACACTGAAAAAATTAAATCCTGATGTCAATGTAACAGCGGTCAAACAAAGATTGGCCGGAGAACAACTTGATTTGGAAGTAATTAACGCCGATGTGGTGCTGGACTGTAGCGATAATTTCTCCACCCGGTTTGCGATAAATAACGCCTGCGTTAAACATCAAACAGCCCTGGTTTCAGGTGCGGCTATTCGCTTTGAAGGACAGGTCTCGGTATTTACCCCAGGCTTTAACAACAGCCCTTGCTACAACTGTTTATACAACAGTGACGGTGAGGAGCTACAAAACTGTGCAACCCATGGTGTTATAGCACCCATCACGGGGATAGTTGGCAGCATTCAGGCCTTGGAAGCGATGAAATTGATAATGGGCATCGGCGAAACCTTAACCGGACGATTATTGCTACTGGATGGTTTAACGATGGAATGGAACACCATGAAGCTTAGAAAAAACCCCAAGTGTCCAACTTGCGGTATGTAAGTCAGGTTAACGTTGCGTATAACCCGACTTGCAAATACGATGCATCCGGATGAGTCCAGTCACCCGGAAACCTCATTTAAAAAATGAGGTTTACTTTTTGGCAACCCGGCTCTTAATAAAATGAATAGCACTTTCAGCTAAATCATTAACAAAAGACGGACTGTCACCATGCGGCTCGGTTTCGCCAAACGGTTTACCATTTTTCTGGGTATATTTGTAAATAAAATAGTCTAACGGTGCAAATGCAGCAGCAGCAATAATCAACATAACCAAAAACAGCTCTGTAACTCCACCCATGACTCCTCCTCTTGATTTTTTTTGTGTGTATTATTATTTTTCAGGTGAATTGGGATGATACTCTTTTCTAATGAGAAAAACATCCCTAAAGCGATGGCAAATGTTGCGTAAAAAAATAGTTCATCGTATACTTTGAATTGGCTTACTTGATCAAGCTAGCAACTATTCTAATAAACTTCTGGAGGTTCACGATGAAATGGGAAACACCAAGCTACACAGACCTGCGTTTCGGTTTTGAAGTAACGATGTACATCTACAATCGTTAAATGAATCCTTCCGGCTTAATTGTTGGGAGCAGATTGAAAATTCGATTAAAGAGGGGGTTCGATGAGAACCCCTTTTTTTTGCCCGAGAATAGTTATTCCCGTATCATTCGAGTCTTTCTTTTTAGGCTTTCATCATGAAAATTAGAGTTCTTGGTTCAGGTGCAGGCGGCGGCTTCCCGCAATGGAACTGCAACTGCCATAATTGTCACCGCTTACGTCAAAATAAAATGAACGGCAAGGCGCGCACCCAGTCATCCATTGCGGTGAGTAGCGACAATAAAAACTGGCTGCTGTTTAATACTTCCCCCGATATCCGCACGCAACTGGAAGCCTTTCCCGCTATTCAGCCCAAAGAAGGCATTCGTGACACAGGTATTAAAGCTATCATGCTCATTGACAGCCAAATTGACCATACCACCGGACTGTTGATGCTCAGGGAAGGCAGGCCACTGGATGTCTACTGCACGGACATGGTTAAGCAAGACCTGACTACCGGTTTTCCCTTATTTAACATGCTGGAACATTACTGCACAATCAATCATCATTCTGTGCCCGTAGATGGCAGCAGCTTCACTATTCCTGCTATCGCTGATTTGCGCTTTTATACCCAGGCGTTAAAAAGTAAAGCGCCGCCCTACTCTCCTCATCGTCATGACCCGCATGAAGGTGACAATATCGGCGTCATTATCGAGCAGATTTCTACCGGCAAAAAAGTATTTTATTCACCCGGCCTGGGTGAAATAGAGCCGCATGTGATGGCAGCTATGCAAGCCGTTGATTGCCTGTTAGTAGACGGCACCTTTTGGACAGATGACGAAATGTGTACGCAAAACATCAGCCATAAAAAAGCCCGTGAAATTGGCCACTTGCCGCAATCGGGTGCAGGTGGCATGATAGAAGTGCTGGGTAGCGTAGCTAAAGCCCGTAAAATATTGATACATATCAATAACACTAACCCGATCCTGGACGACGATTCCGAGCAACGTAAAATTCTCGATGCCGCCGGCATTGAAGTCGCTTACGACGGACTGGAAATCGATTTATTGTAATAATCCCCAAAGAAGATCACCATGACCAATAACGATAATCAAGCATGGACAAAAACAGAATTTGAAGCTGCTCTTCGCGGCATGGAAAAGTATTACCACATTCATCATCCCTACCATACCCTGATGAACGAGGGTAAACTCACCAAAGAACAATTACAAGGCTGGGTTGCCAACCGGTTTTATTACCAGGTGTGCATCCCTATAAAAGATGCCAACATTTTGGCTAACTGTCCTGACCGCGAAACCCGCGCCAAGTGGATACAACGTATTCTGGATCACGATGGCCATCCCGGCGATGTTGGCGGTATTGAGGCCTGGATACAGCTGGGCATAGCAGTCGGCTTAACCCGGGAAGAAATTACCTCATTAAAACATGTATTACCCGGCGTTCGCTTTGCCGTTGATGCATACGTTAATTTTGCCCGTAGAGCCGAATGGCATGAAGCCGCAAGCTCGTCATTGACTGAATTGTTTGCCCCCAAAATCCACCAGCAACGTCTGGATAACTGGCCGGAACACTACCCCTGGGTTGATGTCGAAGGTTACAATTATTTCCGTAAACGCCTGACCGAAGCGCGGCGTGATGTTGAACATGGTCTGGCGATTACGCTGGACTGGTACAAAACCCGCGAACAACAGGATCGCATGATTCAGATTTTAAAGTTTAAACTGGATGTGTTGTGGACCATGGCGGATGCGATGTATATGGCTTATATTAACGACATGCCGCCGTATTTTAATATTGAGGCGTAACTTGCTTTGGTTTTGAGACAACAGGAAAGATGCGATGCAATGGTCAGAAGTAATCGATAATCCTTATTTTAAAAATTTACCTTTTAAAATTGAGTTAAACCGTTATGGAAAAGTTGAAATGACCCCCGCTTCCAATAAACACGGACGATTACAATTTCATATCGGCACATTACTTGAACGCAAACTCAAAAAAGGAGAAGTGCTCACTGAATGCTCAGTTCAAACCACAGAAGGGGTAAAAGTCGCTGACGTCGCCTGGTGCTCCCGGGCATTTATCAAACAATACGGATATGAAACGCCCTATTCGCACGCGCCTGAGCTGTGTATTGAAATCGTCTCACCTTCCAATTCAAAAGAAGAGATGGCTAATAAAGTGCAACTCTATTTACAGGCAGGCGCAGAAGAAGTTTGGATTGTCTGGGAAAACGGAATTGTTGATTATTACGGCAAGACGGGGAAATTAGAGTTTTCGGGTTATGGTATTAGTGTAAAACTGCCGATAAATTAACTTTATGAACCCTAATATGATAAGCCCTGAAGCATTGAGGAGTAAAAATGGCAACAAATTATGAACATGACATTGTGGCGTGGGCAACAGAGCAAGCTTACCTGTTACGATCAGGCAAATTATCAGCAATAGATATGGAACACATCGCAGAGGAAATTGAGGACGTGGGTAAAAGTGAACAACGCGAACTGGCAAGCCGTATGGCGGTACTTTTATCTCATTTACTGAAATGGCAATGCCAGCCGGAGCGACAAAGTAGTAGTTGGCAAAGAACTATTAAAGAGCAGCGTAAGGCTATTGAGCGCCGCTTAAAAAAAACACCAAGTCTCAAGGTATCCGTCAACGATTCGGAATGGTTAGAAGATGCTTGGGGGGACGCGATATCGATAACTATCAATGAAACTGGAATGAGCAATTTTCCTGAGTCATGCCCATGGACGACTGAAGACATTCTTTCCGAAAACTGGCTACCTACAAGTGGACGCGCGAAAAGTAGCGCACCAGTTAAGTCAGCGTTGGCCCGCTACGAGAAAGAATTAGTTATACAACACGAAAAGCTTTACCGTGAGTTCATCATCGAACGCGGGGTTGGCTCCAAAGATCATGTAGCGTCTTCACCCGATTCGTATATCTCGTATCTCAGATCTGTTTCTACCCTGATTGGATCAGATATCAACCCGGCAGTGCTTCGAAGCGAAGCAGATATCAATAATATCAGCAAAAAACTGGAGGGAAAGAGAGCCCCTAAAACGATCCGTAATTATTGCTCAGCAATGCACCAGTACGTTGCGTTTGTCAAAGCAAACGGCCTATGAATGGCAATGGCGCAAAGCCAAGTCGGGTGAACAGCGCTTTTCTGTCCATGCCTTTTATCAATAATTCAGAAAGGTTGGTAAAAAAACGTTGCCCGCCCTACAACCACTACTAAAAATGACTATCAACCCGGAACACCCCATAAAATTTTCCCGTACTCATCGCCTGCAATGGGAAGAAGCCCAGCAAAAAGATGTGATTCTTTACCCTGAAGGTATGGTGGAACTTAATCAAAGTTCAGCTGAAATTCTGAAGCTTTGTGACGGCACGCGCAATCTTGCCCAAATTGTCAGCGAGCTGGAACAGAAATTTAACACGTCGGGTCTAACCAACGATATTACCGCTTTTCTGGAGGTCGCTTTAAAAAATGGCTGGATTAACCAAAACTAACCCTACGACTGCGCTTAGGGCAGGCATTACCCCACCGCGCTGGCTGCTGGCAGAACTGACTTACGCCTGTCCGTTACAGTGCCCGTATTGCGCCAACCCGATTGACTATGCCAAATATCAATCCGAATTAAGCACGGAAGACTGGAAACGCGTACTAACACAAGCCCGCAAAATGGGTGCCGTGCAGCTAGGCTTTTCGGGGGGCGAACCCCTGACTCGAAAAGATCTGGTTGAGTTGGTTAAACACGCCAGAGACCTGGGTTACTATTCCAACCTTATTACTTCGGGCTACGGACTGACAGAAGAAAAAATTATCCAGCTTAAAGAAGCAGGACTGGATCATATTCAAGTCAGTATTCAGGCCAGCACCCAGGAATTAAACGACCATATCGCCGGCACGGAATCGTTTGAGCACAAAAAAGAAGTCGCTCATCTGGTCAAAAAACACGGCTACCCGATGGTGTTATGCGTGGTGATACACCGTGAAAACATTCACCAGATGGCGCAAATCCTGGCAATGGCGGAAGAACTGGGGGCGGATTATCTGGAACTCGCCAACACCCAATATTACGGCTGGGCACATGCCAATCGTGATTTATTGTTACCAACCAAGGAACAGTTTGAACAGGCCGAAGCTATCGCGCAGGCGTTCAAAGAAAAAGTCGCCGGCAAAATGAAAATCTATTATGTCGTGCCGGATTTTTATGAAGACCGGCCCAAAGCCTGCATGAACGGCTGGGGCACTACTTTTCTGACCATTGCACCTGATGGCGTTGCCCTACCTTGTCATTCAGCGCGTGAACTCCCAGGCCTGGATTGTCCCAATGTTAACGACTACAGCATTGAAGAAATCTGGAACGAGTCAAAAGCCTTCAATTTTTTCCGTGGCATTGAATGGATGAAAGAACCTTGCCGTAGCTGCGATGAAAAAGAAAAGGATTTTGGCGGGTGCCATTGTCAGGCCTACTTGTTGACCGGCGATATGTACAACGCTGATCCGGTGTGCAGCAAATCGGCCGATCATGGCGTTATTCAGCAAGCAATAGATTCGGCCGCAAGAAGCGCGTTAACTGTTACTGAAAAACCGTTAATATTTAGAAATAGTAAAAACTCACGGCTCTTGTCTTAGACGATGATTAAATCAAAAAGAATGCAAGAAAATTAATTCTACAAACCTTCCCAAGGCGTGTACAAACCCTCAACATTAACTCCGAATGGTTCCAAAACCCGGCCTACCGTTTCATTCACCATAGCCGTTAGTGAATCCGTTTTGCTGTAGAAAGCCGGCATCGGAGGAAATATAATGCCTCCCATCTCCGTCACACTCGCCATGTTTCTGATATGTACCAGATTTAACGGTGTTTCGCGGGGCATAACCACTAATCGCCGCCGCTCCTTCAAGACCACATCGGCTGCTCGCGAAATCAGATTATCGCCAAAGCCATGGGCTACTGCCGCCAGGGTTTTCATTGAACACGGCGCAATAATCATCCCTTCTGTTTTAAAACCGCCACTGGAAATACTGGCGGCAATATCATTGATGCCATGAGTTACATCGGCCATCTCGAATAATTCGGCTCGTTTCATATCCATTTCATGCTTTAAATTAACCACACCTGCGGAAGAAATAACAAGATGTGTTTCCCATTGTTCCTGTGCTTGCAGGATTTGCAACATTCTTACGCCATAGACGGCACCAGTTGCACCGGTCATGGCAATAATCAAGCGTTTCTTCTGACTCATTTCTCTGCGAACTTATCGGTAGCGGAAACCAGCGCGTCGATCATTTCTGAACCTTGGGCAATATGCCCGGCATTGGCTAATATGACATATTCGGCATGAGGAAGCGCTTGGTGCAGCTTCATCCCTGCTTCGATTGGACAAACCAAATCCTGACGCCCATGAATGATGGTTATTGGAATATTGTATAAAGCAGTGCAATTTTCCAGAATCTGATTTTCCTTAATAAAATAATGATGTCTGGCATAATGCAGCTCCATACAGACTTGTTTGACCATTTTCTGGGTAACATGATCACTTTGGGTACCGGGTTGATAATCATTACCTAATGCGACCAGACCGCCCCAAGCCATCCATTCCCTAGCAACCCGTCTTTTTGCCACCTCATCTTTGCCCCACAAGGCATCGCATAGTCCTTTTATCAGATTTTCCCGGCCTTGTTCCGGGATGCTTTCAACCAGCCGCTGCCATTGCTCAGGATAAATTCGATTTGCACCGTCCTTGGCAAACCAGTCCAAATCTTGATGACGGGCCAAAAATACCGCGCGAATTATCATTCCGGTTACTTTTTCAGGATGCTGTTGGGTATACAACAAACCCAGCGCCCCACCCCAAGAGCCACCAAATACCAGCCATTGATCTATTTGCAATTGTTGCCGGATGCGCTCCATATCATCAATCAAATCCTGAGTGGTATTGTTTTCCAGTTCGCCAAAGGGCAAGGACAAGCCACAGCCCCGCTGATCAAAGAGAATAATGCGATAAAGTTCAGGATTAAAAAAACGCCGATGATCGGGTTTAGTCCCTGAACACGGCCCACCGTGCAGAAAAATAACCGGAATTCCGTCCGGATTTCCGCTTTGTTCTACATAAACAGAATGCTTGCCGCCGGTTTCAAGAAAAAAGGTGTCGTAGGGGGTTATTTCAGGGTGAAGGGTTTTCATTGTTTAATCAGGATAAAAATCTTGTTTGATAACTTCCGACAACTCCCAAGGGCAAGAAGCAGGAAAAATGGCTTCATCAAGTCCTGTTTCTTGCGATGCCTTGATAACTGCCAATTGATAAGCATCTATCATACATTGATCCAATCCAGGTTTTAGTCCAGGGTTATCTCTCAATACCTTTAGAAAATCTATTCTCTGGGTTTTAATGGTCAATTGCCAACTTCTACAACGCCTATTTACTTGATACTTCCACTTCAACAGATGAAGGAGCAACACAACCAGGCGATTTTCAAGTTCGCGCTTTTCACTTCTTCCCATTGCTTCTACTTCCTCTATCAGGTTGGTGATGTCCAGATCATTCAACCGCCCTGCTTTTAATAAGGCTGCCTGTTCTTGTGTCCAGCCGTAAAAGTCTTGATCATAGTTAATCATAGCAATGCCCTCTCTTTATTGACAGGTTGATTATACAGTCGATTGAATTGATATTTAACAGGAGTCGGCGAGAAACCCAAAAAAACGGCTTAACGATAAGATAAGTCTTTGATATATAAGTTAGTATCACACTTATGAGGTGAATGTAAGTTTAATTTTACGGCTTTTGTTTTTTTACGGGCAAAAAAAAGGAGGGGTTTTAGCCCTCCTTTTTTATAGGATTTGATTTTAAGCGCTGGGCTTAGAAACCGATACCGAGATAACCGCCTGCATTTAAAGTATTTATGTTAATACCATCAACGTTGCCAGGTGCATAGTGGTAACGGACATCAGCACCGACGTAAAGATTTTTCCAGATTTTGTAGTCAGCACCAACACCAAACACCATACCGGGCTCTAACACGGTAATTGCATTCGATGGCGGACTGATCACATTTAATTCAAAACCGGCAGGAATTAACCAGGGCCTAAAATCATGGCCTTTCAAGAATTTTACTTTTGGAGAAGCCGATACTGTTGCCATATTGACGGTTGCAGTTTGGGAATTAGCAGGAGGTAGGTTAAAGCCTAAACTATTTACTACTCCTACTGCTTGCGGGGAAAGTCCATTGGGCTTGTTTGTAGCAAACTGTGTATAGTTGACTCCTAGCTCAGCCAATACTTCAGTGCCGTCCATCAGGCCCCAAAAATTATCCTGCAGGCTGAAGTCAAAGCCGGCACCGAAATACCAGGCATCCTTGTCGTTTATTGGCCCTACTGCTAAACCGTTTGGATTTGTGATACCTCCTCCAAGTGGAAGATAAGTTGGATCCAGTGTCCCCCCTCTTTGAGTATCACTACGAGCATAACCGCCGCGGAAGAATACCATGTTATCTTTAGTTTTAGCGACTACCGGCTCGGATTTAACGGATGTCATCCACGCATCCAGTTCCTGAACTTTTTGAGCGTCTACGGCAGTGGTGGGAGCAGTAGCGTTTACTTGGGCTCTTAAGGCTGCCAGCTCATCCTGCATGGCTTGAAGTTGA
>JBBQCU010000041.1:0-12863 GCA_038319065.1 Methylococcales bacterium | reverse complement strand
GCTATTGGATATCGTGAGTATCAAAGCTACGGCAATACCTCGCCAATCTGAACTTAGAAAGATTATTCCCGCGATTGCAACCACCACGAAGCTAATAATGATGACCGGCCCAAGAAGATCAAAACCGGGAGTTAAAACAGCAACAAGGGTTGGGGTTATTGCTGCAAGCAGAAAAACGACCAGATGTTTATACGGCTTATCACCCAAGAAGCCTGCACTCATGCTCGTTGCAGCAATGACATACGCTGGTAGAAGAAATGAAAAGTAATGGTAATCAGATGATGTTAACGAATAACCGTTATGGAAAATATCTCCATACCAAAGAAACCCGGCATATAGGTCAACAGCAAGGACTGCCCCAAGCATCAGGTTATCCTTGCGAAAACACAGTAAAGCAGCAATTGTAAGGGGTATTGGCACAAACCAGCAGATCCCTTGCCTGAAAATAATAGTCCATGGAACTTTCCATTGCGGATCATACCCGTGACTTAAGGACTGGAGAAGCTCAATATTTGGGCTTGCAAGATTGGCAAACCCGTAATGCGAATAGAAAAACAGGGCGCCTGCCAAACTGACCACAGCGATCCCCCCCAAAACACAACCTGTCAAGGCCGTAATTCTTATTAGCCCCTTGTCTCGATGCACAAGCAACGTTAAAGGCAGGAAAAAAAAGAGGGCAATAGCGGCATGAAGGTGGGTCCAGATGGTGAGACCAAAAAATACTCCCGAGCTAAAAGCGGCCAAAAAAGAAACTCTTGGGAAGAGGAGCAAAGAAATACCAAGCAAGAGAAATGAGGTCCCGGCCGCATCGACATAGCCCATTTGCAGTAACCGCAATGCAACGGGATTAAATATCCAACTAAACGCCGCCAACAGGCCTGTGGCAAGATTAAAGCGTTTAGTAAATAGTAAAAACAAGATCGTACAACAGGCACCTGAAAAGCCGTAACGTACTAGACTGAAACCGGCAGTTGGTCCGAATAAATTAAAGGCAATTACATCAGGCAAGATAGCCCCAAATCTTGTGCAGTAATATGTGATACCTACCCTGTCAATCAACTCCTTAAAGTGCATTGCATAAGCCAGGTAAAAGATACTATCTGTAAAATTCTGAAACATAAGCCGTGGGAGCTTAAATATCCAGGCAACCAATAAGGGTAATAAGAATATAACGCCTGAGAGCAGCGCTAATTTTTGAGGATAATATCTTTGCATTGACGGCCATGCAATTACTTTATTATTAAGCAATGATGCCCTCTCTATTCCATTCTGTTATTAAAGTGATGATAGTAACAATACCTTAGCCAAACAGCAATTGCTGGAGTATGTTACTCAAGACCAAGCAACGCCTTCTCCCGGCAATCAGATGCAAAAATAAGTGACGAAAATCGACTGGTGAAAAAGCTGTACTCCCTAATTTTATCAATACGTAACGTCCGAATAAGTGTTTCAGAAGCTGTCCTGAGAGATGCCGGTAGATAACGAAGCAACTCCCTCCTGGCTAGTCGTTTTTTCAATAATATACCGGGGTCTGCGCTTGGTTTCCGTATAAATTTTCGCCAAATACTCGCCAATGATGCCGAGACAAAGCAGTTGAATGCCGCCGAGAAAATAGATCGGCAATACCGTGGAGGCCCATCCCGGTATAGCCACTTCAGTGAACAGCTTAATCCAGACCGCCCAAATGGTAACTGCAAAACTAATCAGGGATACCAGTAAACCCAGGCCGGTAATAAATTGTAAAGGCACATCAGAGAAGGAGGTGATGCCTTGCCAAGCCAAAGAGAGCATTTTTTTTAAAGGATATTTGGATTCTCCAGCAAAACGGTCGGCGCGCTCGTAGTAAACTATGGCATGAGAAAAGCCCAACTGGGGAATAATGCCTCGAAGAAACAAATTTACTTCGCCGAACTCTTTCAGCGCCTCAATGACTCGGCGGCTCATTAACCGGTAATCGGCGTGATTGTAAATAATTTCAACGCCCATAACGGCCAGCAGCCGATAGTAGGCTATCGCGGTAAAGCTTTTGAAAAACGTATCCGTCTTACGGGAACTGCGAACGCCGTAAACGATATCGTGGCCTGCGGCATAGTCATCGAGCATCTCTTCGATAGCCGATAAGTCGTCCTGCAAGTCCGCATCGACGCTGATAACCACTTCACCCTTCACCGTTAACAGTCCAGCCAACAGTGCATTTTGATGGCCCCGGTTGCGAGACAATTTAATCCCCCGCACAAAACCGTTAGTTTTGGCAAACGTCTCAATCAAGTCCCAAGTTCGGTCACGGCTGCCATCATCTACATAATAGATGCAACTATCGGACGTAACTTTTCCCTTATCTATCAGGTATTGCAATAACTCCGTCAATCGCTGAATCGTTTCCGGGAGCACTGCCTCCTCATTGTAGCAGGGCACAACGATGCTCAGGCCGATCCTTCGCTTGATCAGACTTGCCTTCTTAACGGTGCTAGCCTCATTTACTTGATCCAGTAATGGCTGAATGCCTCTTCGATCCCGGAAAGCAAAGTAGCGGCTACCCAAAAAGCCGATAGTCGTATAGGGGATAATGCCCAATGCTTGGGAAAGATAAGGATTCAAATCAAAATGAGAATTAGCAAAGAGTACTGTTGCAAGATTCGTCACATAAGCAACTAATAGTACCAGCAAATAGCGGAGGAAACTGTAAACGACGTGATCCTGACTGTCGAAAGTCCATTTTTTATTCAAGGCGAAACTTACCATAATACCAATCGTATAGCCAAACGCATTGGAAGAAGCAATGTCCATTTGTAGAAAGTACATTGCCATGTAGATAACGCCCAAACCGACGAGTGTATTCAAAACACCAACAAGCAGGTACCGAATTAGGGTCATGTTAAATCCTCTGACTTATGGTAGCGTAAATAAATACTGCTTAATTGAGCAATTTTATTTCAAAAAAAGAACCTTCTGCCGGGTCAACGTAAACCTCATCAGCATGGTAGGTCTGAAGCAGCATATGCCTGATAGCCAACGGTGTTTCCGGGCGGGAGATAGTACCTGTGGTTTCAGTCCACTTTTTTTCCGGAAATAACCACAAGTTATTGGTTACAACGCGATAACCCAAAGTCAGTGCCAAGTTGATCTTACGACGTAATTCCGTAGCTTGTTGTTCAGGCGTCCTGCCTGGATACTTAATCATCTCATCTGTTATGGATATCCACTTGAACTCTGGATTCGAGGCTGGCGCTGGCGGCAAATGATCAACATCCGGCCAATTTGCGCTCCAATTAGCAAATTGCCAGGGGATCAACGGATCGAATCCCAGATACAGAAAAACAGTCATGGACGAATCAAATTTTTGCTTCAGACGTGCAAGTATCTCCAAATATTGTGCATTACCTCCTCGATATCCCGTAATTACCGGCACCGTATTGACCATGGGAAATAAGCTAAAGACAATAGCCAAAATAACCGGGATAGATCCATTTTTTAAAAAATTGGGGGCTTTTTCAAGGATCCGGTTATCCGGAGCAAGCCACAACGTCATGAGTACACCCCAAGCGGGAATCATCCATGGCATAACAGTCAGTTGCATTTGCGGATCTTGCGGCTGGGAATAAAAATTGAAAACCTCTCCGCCAATAAAGGTCCCGCCAAATATGATGAAATGTGCCATTGTTGAAGCATCGCTACGCCGCTGCCAAACATAGCGAATAGAGACGCCTGCGAGTATCAGTGCCAATAAGGTTCCTGCAAACACTTCCCATATATTGGCCAGATAGTTTATCCAGTCTGCCGATTGTACACAGCGTCCGCCAACCAAAGACTCCGCGATACCAACCCAGGTAAGGTGAAGTTTTGTAAGGGAAAACCCGGCCCAACCAGTGCCAATACCCTTCCCAACCCAGAACAATCGTCCAAAGAAGGCGGCAGCCGCAACAAAACTTAAACTGTTTAGGATCGCGAACCCTACAGTAATAATTAATGGCAGAATACAAAGGCTCAGAATAAATTCAAGGCACCATTCCAATCGTTGCTTCCAGCCGCGAGCAGACATCCATAAAGCAAGGAGCATGGGAGGTAGGGAAGGAAACAATAATCGCCATTCGAAAAGCCAGCCAATGCTGAATATCAACGCTACCACGATTATGCGTGGCGTGGTCGCAGCCCCAAACCAAACAGAGGCGAGAATCATGGCGCCAAGCACGAAAAAATAGCTCGGCATGATGTCTTCATTAATAACCGAAAGCATCAAAAAGTGCCCAGACCCCAAATAGAAAAGGACAGTAAGCAACCCGATCAGCCTGCTTTTAAAAATCGACGAGATCCAGTAGTAAATACAACCAACAATGACCGCAGCGAATGCTGCGTTGAGGACCGCCATTTGTTTCCAGGTCAGGCCAACAAAAACACCTAATACATCCAGTAACCGGGTTAGCTGACCATAGACGGGATAATAAAGAAGATTAGCGATATCGAGATTAATAATATCAGGATTATCCGCCCACTGACGCACGACAACACTTTTCCACAAGCCATTAGTAGTGACGATAAAGACGTTATCGACATACAACTGAAAGCTGAGTAGTATTGTGAAAGCAACGATGATCAACATAACTGCACCAGGGATCAATGCTGAAGGCTGTTCTGTGACTGGTGTGCAGTTACCGGAGTTTGAATGCATTTCGACTCGCCTGATTGTTGGTTAACTTAGCATTACCCTAATCAACCCGTTTATTGTTGATCCGGGAGCTATTGAGCGTTTTGACAAAGCAAGAATTATAAAATTTTCGATTGTAACACAAAAATTTCGGCTCATAGTATAGCGGATCCGAAAATCCTGCCGCGCTAATTCCAGTAAGTGGCGATATAATTGAAGTTGGCAATCAACAAATAAAATAGCCATGCGGTATTTAATACGGACATTTTCCGGCTCAATGAGAACAGCATTTCTATCAATAACATTGTGTTTAATCGCGCCCATTGTTTTTGCTGAAGTCAAAATTTCAGGCCTTGAGGGAAAAGTTAAGGACAATGTCCGGCTCATGCTGTCCATGGAAAAGCTAAAATGTGATGCACCGGAATGGAAAATACGCGGCTTGTATGCCAAAGCGGATCAGGAAATTGATGAAGCTTTGCGGGCATTAGGCTATTATCATGGCGTGGTCAAAAAATCATTGGCTTTCAGCAAGGGGTGTTGGCAAGCCGGTTTTGATATTAATCCGGGGCCACGGACTTACGTCAATGACATCAGTATTACCATTAACGGCGCTGCCCATGATGACCCTGAATTTCAAAGTTTGCGGGACAATCTGTTTAAAACGAAAGGTAGCCCGCTTGATCATGGTCAGTACGAAAAGATGAAACGGCGTATTGAGTCATTGGCGCTGGAAAGAGGCTACTTGAAAGGGTCTTTTACAGAAAATAAGCTGTTGATTGATAAAGATCTCAATCAAGCACACATCAAGTTAGTGTTTGCTGCTGGAAAACGCATGCTTTTTGGCAAGGTTGTCGTAAACCAGGATATTTTGAACCCTGACTTTGTAGAAAAATTCGTTTCGATAAAAAGCGGAGAATTTTATACTATCGAGCAATTGGTCAGAACCCATAACGCTCTTTCCCAAAGCCGCTATTTCGATCTCGTGGACGTCCGTCCCGCCACTGAACATGATGATGGGCAGGTGCCTGTCACGATTAATCTGCAACCTAAAAAGAAGCATCATTTCAGTTTTGGTGTAGGCTTTGATACCGACATAGGGCCACTGGTTGATGCGGCGTATACTAATCGGCGCTTGAATCGCCGGGGTCACTTCCTTACATCGGAGCTTAGTCTCTCGCCGGTATTGTCGACTGCCAGCGTAGAATACAATGTGCCTTTGAACAATCCGATCAGTGAATCTTTCAGCTTGGGCGGCGGCTTTAAATACGAAGATACCGACAGTTTCAAGACTGCATCGGCAACACTTTCCGGGCGTTTAAAGCATGCCCTGAACAATGGCTGGAAACAGACGCTTTTTCTCGATCTTGATTATGAAGACTTTACTATAGGCTCAACGCGCACCAAGACACTATTGCTGGTGCCGGGTGGTAGTTGGTATAAGTCGGTCTCCAATAACGCCTTGCGGCCCACCAAAGGCTATCGGGCAAAATTTGACGTCAGCGGCAGCTACCAGAATCCTTTATCGGATGTCAGTTTTCTTCAAGGCGCCTTGTCTGCAACATGGATGCACCCCTTACCCTGGAACAGTAAATTTATTGGACGGGCTGATTTAGGCGCAACGCTGGTTGATCAGTTTGATCAATTGCCGCCATCGTACCGGTTTTATGCGGGTGGCATTAACAGCATTCGCGGTTATGCCTATAAAGGACTGGGGCCCAAGAATAGCGAGGGGAATGTTATCGGCGGCAAGTTTTTAACGGTGCTCAGCCTGGAATACGAAAAAGCGGTATTTGATGACTGGGGCATTGCTGCATTTGTTGACAGTGGTGATGCCTTTAATGCCGGCAATATTCTTTTGAAAACCGGCGTAGGCTTAGGAGTACGCTGGTATTCGCCATTTGGTCCAGTCAGGGTTGATTTTGCCGTACCCATGAATGAGGCAGACTCTGCATTTCAGATCCATTTTGCCGCAGGCGCAAGACTATGAAGAAGCGCATGGTTTTTTTGATTATGATACTGATAATGCTGATTATTCCTGCCGGTTTATTCGGATTGATCAGCAGTGAAGCCGGCAGTCACTGGCTGTTGCGTAAGGTATTTCTAGTTTTGCCGGCACAGGTTTCGGTTGCAGCTATACAAGGCCGTTTGATCGATCGTGTTTCGTTGACAGACTTTCATTATCAGAGTGACACTGAAACGGTAGCTATTAAATATATTGCTTTTGCCTGGAAACCTTACGAACTGTTCTCGGGCACTTTAAAAATTGTTGACGTAGTACTTGATAGTTTGAATGTTAGTGTAATCGAAACGAAAAAACCGCCGGAAGAGAGCGGTTTTAACCTGAATGCCGAACTGCTGTTACCTGTGCGGATTGTTATCGAAAACTTTCTACTGACTGATTTGCAGTTTCGTAAAGGTGATTTTGTGCAAAAACTTGAGAAACTGCATATAGCATTAGCCACTGAAGGCGACCAGCTCAAGATCAAAGCGTTAGCTGTTGATGCTCAACCCATCGCGGCATCAGTACAAGGACAGATGACCTTGGGTAAAAGCTTTCCTTTTAATCTGAAATTGGATTGGCAGGTTAATGCTGAACAAAATGGGGTATGGAAAGGTTCAACGACGATCACTGGGGACATTAATAAATTAGCTTTCGATAACCAATTATCCTCACCTTTCAAAATAGTGTTGAAAGGTGGGCTGGATGATTTGCAGAATGCACCACGCATAACCACGCGCGCCGATTGGAGTAAAGTTGTATGGCCGGTTACCGGTGCTCCACCTCAATTAAAAAGTGAACAGGGCACAGTTGAGCTGGCCGGATTTCTTAACGATTACCAAGTCACTTTGAATGGACTATTGACCCAGCAGTTTTTACCCGAGGCAAGCTTGTCTTTTAAGGGCAAAGGCAGCCAGAATGGACTATCCGTTGAAAAACTGGAGCTGACATCAAAGACCGGATTGTTCCAGATACTTGGAAATGTATCCTGGCAGGACACGCCCGCTTTTGATTTGGCCGCGACCGGGCAGAACTTTAATCCGGCGATCCTACATCCCGAGATGCCCGGCAACCTCACTTTCAGCAGCCACATTAAAGGTAAACTGGATGCCAAGGCCTTACAAATTGACGCTGAAATTAACAAGCTGTCTGGTCAATTACGCGGTAATCCGGTCAGTGCCAATGGCAAACTGGTTTTAAACGGTGACCAGCTCAAGGTTGACGCGCTACGTATAAGCTCGGGTACTAATAAAATTGCGGTTAACGGCACACTGGGACAAGAGCAGGCTGCTCTTGAGGTGACTATCGACACCCCTGCTTTAGATGCGTTCTGGCCAACTTTGGGCGGCAGTTTAAAAGGCGAAGGGTTTGTGCAAGGGACATGGAAAAACCCGGCAGTAAAATTTCAGGCCCAGGGCAAACAATTACGTTTTGCTGAACACAGTGCAGGACAATTAACCATAAACATCGATTATTCGCCTGATACGAAAAAAACCTCCAGGATACTTTTGTCAGCAAGTGCTATCAAAAGTGGTACGGTACAAATAGATTCTTTGAGGGTTGATGGCTTGGGCACACTTGCACAGCACAGCTTTAAAGCCGGTATCAATTCTGCCGACGGGAATTTATCAACCGTTTTAACAGGCGGTCTAAAAGAGGGTAACTGGAAAGGTGATTTTTCCAAACTGGATTTGAATTCTCGGGATTTGGGCCTTTGGCAGCTTAAAAGAAACCTGACTGTCAACATAACTCAACGCCCGTCCGGGCTTGATGTTGCTTTGGACGAAGCCTGCCTAGTTCAAAAAGCTGCCTCACTTTGTACGTACGGACGTTATATCGCTAATGGTGATTTTAATTTTGCCCTAAAGGCGGCTTCTTTATCCACCGGGCTATTAAAACCCTATTTGCCTGAACAAATGCAGCTAAACGGTATTATCAGTGCTGATACGGAAATACAAAAACAAAAGAGTTTACTTACGGG
The DNA here is from genome assembly GCA_038319065.1 of Methylococcales bacterium. GTDB lineage: Bacteria > Pseudomonadota > Gammaproteobacteria > Methylococcales > Methylomonadaceae > Methylobacter_C. Next base: position 4,241 of record JBBQCU010000041.1, on the reverse strand, counting down.
GCGTTACCAACTAGCAATGTCACCGGCAACGCTTTCATTTCAGGGCAAGGAAGTTTCATTAGGCGCATCTTCTCTGTCAGGCAAAATTAAAGGCGATTCAATCTCGGCAGATATTGATCTGGCGCTAGCCGGTCAGGATTATTTGCGTGGCCAATTGCAAATGGATACGGGTAAAAGCCAAGCTGCCGGTGGTCAGATTTCTGCTTCGTTACGTGAATTAACGGTGCTGGAAGCGTTTGTTCCGCAATTATCCGGCATTAAAGGACTAATAACAGTAGACTTAAATGTAAAAGGCACTGCAAAAAAGCCCGTTGTAACCGGGCAAATAGATCTTGCCAAGGGCGCTGTCGATATTGTTGAACAGGGGGTTGGTCTTCGTGATATTAATCTTCACGCTGTTGCCTCGGGTGGACAGGTCAACCGCATTCAAGTTAACGGTTCTGTCTTACCTGTGATGCTGAAGCCGGGTAACACAACCGAACAGGTGGAGTTAAAAGGTTTGGTTAATATCAATGCGGACATTCAACAGCAAGAAGGATTGATTGCCGGACATTATCAAATTGATACGCCGCCTGTAACGATTTCACTAGCGACCCCTGAATCGGCAACAAAAATACCCTTGGGTGCCTCCTCTCTGTCGGGTAACATTAAAGGCGATCATGTTTCAGCAGATATTGATCTGAGGCTGGCTGGCCAGGATTATTTACGCGCCCAATTGCAAATAGATACCGGCAAGACGCAAGCCCTGTCCGGCCAGATTAAGGCATCAGTGGTTGAATTTGCATTACTGAATCCGCTTGCACCTCAGTTATCGAACATTAAAGGTCATCTGAATGCAGACCTGGCCTTGCAAGGAACCCTGGGGAACCCGGTTGCCAATGGAGCCATACGCTTTACAGGCGGTGCTGTCGATGTTAATGAACTTGGCCTTGCCCTTAGTGAAGTTAAATTCCAGGCATTGGCTTCAGGCGATAGTACCGGCCGAATCCGGATTACAGGTTCAGCAAAATCGGGTGAAGGAACTGTCATTCTCGATGGTTTTGCAAGCTTGCAGGCGCAAACGGCCCGGCCTGTTGAATTAATGTTGAAAGGTGAAAATTTTGAAGTAGCAAAACTGCCGGAAGCACAAATAGCGATTTCGCCAGACTTGAAGTTCGTGTTTGCTGAAAAAAAAGGACAAGTGACCGGTTCTTTAAAAGTGCCAAAAGCCATAATGACTCTGAAGGAACTTCCTGAAAATGCCGTAAAAGTCAGCCCGGATGAAATCATCATCGGTGAAGAAAAAGTCGCAGAAAATGCACCTGCCGCTCCCGGTATTGATGCAAATATAGACGTCGAACTTGGCAAGCAAGTCAGTTTTTCAGGGCAAGGACTGGTAACTAACCTGACAGGTAGATTAAACATCGTCAAGGCTGGGGAGAAAATGGCGGTGCACGGCAATGTCGATATGATCAAGGCACGTTATAAAAGCTATGGTCAGGATCTGACTGTACGCAAGGGGCGTTTCGTGTTTAATGGTCCTGTTGATAATCCCTGGCTGGATGTAGAAGCGATACGCGTTTCAAATAGCAAAAAGGTTACTGCAATTCTCAGGCTGACCGGCTCACTGCAAAAGCCGGAGAGCCGCATATCTTCAGACCCCGCGCTACCGGAAACAGAAGCACTTGCTTACCTGATTACCGGCAGACCATTAAACCAGGTGAGCCAGTCAGAAGGTAATATGCTAGCCAGTGCAGCACTTTCTTACGGTGGAGGAAAGGCGTCCTGGATTACTAACAAACTGGGGATAGATAAATTTGAGGTTCAAGAAGGGGAAACGCTGCATGATACTCTGGTTGCCGTGGGCCAATACCTGACCCCCGATTTCTATGTAGGCGCCAAAGTGGGCTTGTTTAATAAACAGGCCGCAATGGTCTTAAAACATAAAATTACCGATACCATTAATGTTGAAACCCAGGCAGGCACATCACAACGGGTAAAAATAAATTATGAAATTGATAGGGATTAAGACGAGCAGGGTGAACAGGTATTTTTGCCTGATATGGGGGCCGGCATGCTAACTGAACTTACCCTTTCCGGGGCCGAAGAGGCCGTGATGCATGCTGTTAATTGGCTCAAACTGCTGGTCGAAGCTGTCGGTGCCGCGGTAATCGGCATAGGGCTACTTGCGGCCTTAGCCTCTTGGGTTCGTGGCATACGAGTACGCAGTAAGAACGTGTTTAGCGAAACACGGCTGACACTTGCGCGCTACTTGGCATTGGCCCTCGAACTCCAACTTGGAGCCGATATTCTTTCTACTGCCGTGTCACCAAGCTGGGATCAGATCGGTAAACTAGCTGCAATCGCTATCATCCGCACAGCGCTTAATTACTTTCTACTGCGTGAGTTGCATGAGGAACCTCCCGCGCCAGACTAAAAATATAAATTAGTATTAGTGATATGTCGACCTTCCGCTTTCAACAATTTTCAGTTATCCAGCAACATTCAGCAATGAAGGTTTGCACGGACGCCGTTTTATTTGGCGCCATGGCGCCGGTTAATCGTGGTAATCGTGTTTTGGATATAGGTGCAGGGACTGGTGTACTGTCTTTAATGGCGGCTCAGTTGGGAGCGGCGCTGGTGACAGGGGTAGAATTGACGCAACAAGGCTATGAAGAAGCTCATATAAATTTCAACAATAGTCCGTGGGCAGATCATCTTCATGCTGTGCATCAGGATATTCAGGGCTTTGCCATAACAGCACGCTGTCAATATGACCTGATTATATGTAACCCGCCATTTTTTGAAAATCATAGCAAGACTACAAATTTACTCAGAAAGGCAGCAAGACACAACGATCTATTGCCATTTGCTGATTTAATTAAAAGTGCCGGTCAGTTATTATCCGGTCAGGGATTATTTTACCTGTTGCTGCCTATCCATGCGGTCGAAAAATTTGCTGAGGCAGCATCAGGAGCGGGTTTTTATTTAATCCATCAAACTGATTTTCGTGGCTATATCCATAAAAAAGCCAAAGTTTCAGCACTCACTTTTAGCCGGACAGCTGCCGTATCTAACATAAGCTTATTGACAATCTACGAATCCCGCCGGATTTATACGAAAGACAGTGAGCATTATTTGTCGCCTTTTCTTTTGCGGTTTTCTAATCCCGTTAACGGTGCTCAAATAGTCAATACCTGATATGAATACTCCAAGCGAGATCCTTTATGTTTTTTTATCGTTCGTACATTTTTGGCTCTGTTTGGACAGCTAAGGCGGAGCAAGTTTTTGGCCAACCAGTGACAGCATTCTACGCCCCTTGTTGGCGATCTCGCTGGTTTGGTGGAGTGGTCAAAAGGCTGAATGGCTATTTGTACCTGTTTCAGCCTGCATAAAACTTACTGGTTTCGCACCTTGTATAAACCTCTCCGTTCGACGCGGAGCGGCCCGGCTCAGAGTGAACCTTCAAAAAAATATTCCTGTCTTCATCCAATCTTAATCAAACCAACAGGTTTCCTCTCATCTTGTTTATGTATTCTTTATGCAGTCATGGCGATTTGTGCGTAACGCTGGACGCGATGACATTGAGGATGAACGGTTTTCAGTCTTCATCATTGGATACAGTCAAAATAGGGATTTAGCGAATATACCACTTGGTTCCGGTAATAAATGTTATTTGGTAGTAATAATCTTGAGTAAGGGAAAATAATATGAAAAAAGTAATAAAATTATCAATGATTGCCATGGCTTTAAGTCTGCTTGCGGCTTGCGCAACCACTTCAGATGTTGAAAACATACAGTCGCAAGTTAATGGCTTGGATTCTTCCGTTAAACAAGCATCAGCTGATGCAGCCAGCGCAAAAACTACAGCTGCGGAGGCCGCTGCTGAAGCTAGTCAGGCCGCACAATTATCTCAAGATGCCAATGACAAATTGGATAAAAAATTCAAAAGATCGATGGTGAAATAAATCATTGTTGCTATAGAGCAGTAAGTAACGTGCACGAAATACCTCTCCCCCAAACCTCTTCCGGAGGTCATGGGTATCTACAAAAGTGGGCGCGCCTTCTCCCTTGAGGGAGAAGGCCGGGATGAGAGGGAATTTAAGTAATTGATTTAACTATCCTCAAAACTCTCTGGCTATTTTTATGCCTGATTCGTCGATAACTGTCATTCCCCTTAATCTTAAATTAGGTTGCACTCAATTAAAATTGGTTAACGCCATCGATTTATAGCTATATCGACGACTTTGCAATACTCGCCC
>JBBQCU010000040.1:0-12975 GCA_038319065.1 Methylococcales bacterium | reverse complement strand
GCGTATTTTTTAGCCAATAAATAAGTTTCCCTTGCGGCGAAAACACCTTCAATTTCCTGGCCAATTTCCTGTATGGCCTCTGTTCTGTCCTTACCCAGTCCTAACGCTAAACCAAAACGCCGGTTTCTGGATTGGTTGTCGGTACAAGTTAAAACCAGGTCTCCCAAGCCAGCTAAACCCATAAAGGTTTCCTGTTTGCCACCCAGTTTGACGCCTAACCGGATAATTTCGTTAAGACCTCGCGTAATTAAAGCTGCCCTGGTATTGGCGCCAAAGCCCAAACCATCGGCAATGCCGGCTGCAATAGCCAGAACGTTTTTTACCGCACCACCGACTTCTACGCCAATGATATCTGAACTTGTATAGGTTCGAAAAAGCCCGCCATGCAAGATGCAGGCAAGCTCTTTGGCAAAATCAGGCTGGGATGAAGCTATGGTGATGGCTGTCGGCAAGTTGGCCGCAACCTCGCAAGCAAACGAGGGTCCTGAAAGGATGGCGGCCGGGGTTTGTGCTGAAAAAATTTCGGCGACTATTTCATGGAGTAATGAACCGTCATCAGGATTGAAGCCTTTGGTTGCCCAGGCTATTTTTACCTCATCCGATAAATACGGTTTAAGTTTAATAAGGGTATTTTTAAAGGCATGGCTAGGCACGCAAACAAGTATCAGGTTACTGTATGCAGCAACTTCAGCTAAATCGGACGTAACAGCAAGGTTTACTGGGAAAGGCTGTTCAGGTAAATAGCGTTTATTTTGACGGTCTTTTTCAAGAACCGCCATATGATCGGGGTTATGCCCCCATAATAGTGTCTGGCAGCCGTTTCTGGCTGCCAGGATTGCAAGCGAAGTTCCCCATGATCCCGCACCAAGAATGGCTATTTTTTTTTTGTTCATCACATCAAATTAATTGATGGTGTCAGAACCCGGGGCTTGTTGCTGAGCTTGATGTAAATGTTGTGAATACAAGGCATCAAAATTAACCGGTGCCAATAGGAGTTGGGGAAACCCGCCTTTGGCAACCAGGTCGGAAACAGCTTCTCGTGCGTAAGGAAAAAGAATATTCGGGCAGAAACTGCCGGCCATTGGCCCCATTTCCTGATCTGTAAAACCGCTTAAAGCGAAAATTCCAGCTTGATTGATTTCAACAAGGTAGGCTGTCTTATCGCCGCTTTTAACAGTGATAGTAACAGTGAGCGATACTTCGTATAATGAGTTTTCTAAAGGTTCAACGTGGGATCCCAGGTTAAAGTCAACGGAAGGTTCCCATTTTTCGGTGAAGATTTTAGGTGAGTTGGGGGTTTCAAAAGACATGTCTTTTGTATAAATTTTCTGGATAGAGAATTGTTTTTCTATAGTTGCTTGTTCTTCAGCCATAATTAATGTGTATTTGGAGTTTAGGATTTTTGTGTGCGTGAATTTTATATTTGCAGATAGCCGCTAAAATATCATGCGCTGGGCTTGGTTTTTGTTTTGAGTTTGCTGGTTATTTTTACGGGTAATTTATAATCGTTTTCCCAGGCTTGCATACCGCCTGTAATGACGAAGACTTGTTCGAATCCAGCTTTCGTCAATATTTTGCCGGCCGATGCTGAGCGAGTCCCCGTTTGGCAGGAAATGAGAACAGGCTTGTCTTTGTGATCTGCAATTTTTATAAGATCCTCAGGTAATTTGCCTAAGGGCATATTGATGGCATGCTCAATATGACTGCTAATAAATTCATGCGGCTCCCGGACATCGATAACAAGCGTATCGCTATCGTTCATTTTAGCGACAGCGAGCAAAGGAGAAACAGAACCAAACTTTTTCAAGGCAGTATCAAATAGTTCCTGGATCAATAAATAAGTAACGACTGCCAATGCAAGAGATAATATATAGTGATTTAAAATAAATTCTAGGTAACGGTCCATGGAGTATGTTTTAGGTTGAGTGAGTGTCGAAAATGAATCAGTGCTTGGAACAAAAAACGTCTCGCATCATTTTGATGAGCTGCAGCATACGTTCATCATCGATGTAATAATAAACACGGTTGGCTTCTTTTTTAGAGCCGAGAATATTTTTTTCTCTTAGGATAGACAAGTGCTGGGAAATATTACTTTGGCTGGTTCCTACTTGCTCAACAATGTCTTGTACGCTAATTGAATTATTGCCAAGTACGCATAATATTTTTAACCGCAATGGATGAGACATGGCTTTAAGGCAGCGGGCTGCTCTGGATATGTCGGTATCATCATATAAAATGTGCTGTTCTTTAATGTCCATAGGTCTACTTAATGCTACTGGTTTACGGTGTCTTAATTTTATTTAAAGAACCCACGAAGAATTATTTATACACAACTGCTGCCAACGTGTATTAATATAATGATTATTTTGCCTGTTTGCCAAACCGGTAAATTTAACAAAATGATACCTTATTTTCAATCATTTTGGGTAATGGATAATATAACCAGTGTTTCTGACTTAAATTTTATCCGTTAGGTGAGCCCCAATTTTTGTTTTTAGTGTAATGCTGCTTAATTTGTGAATGAGAAAAAAGCTGGTTTTTTGTTTTTTGCTGGGTGCTTTGGCCAGCCATGGTTATGCGGAGGATTTGCAAACCAGCAATGAGCTCAATAAGGTGGAGTCAGATATTAATGAAGTCCAGCAGGATATGCAGCGACTTTCACAGCAAAAAGATAACTTGCAGAATCTGTTGGCAGACATTGAAAAACACTACGGCGAAATTGCCGCTTTATTGAAAACATTGCAAGTTCAAATAGAGCAAAAACGTCAAAGTTTGGACAAGATTCGGCAGGATACGCTGGTTTATCAGAATGAAATAGATAAGCTGAGCAAAGAACTGGCCGCTCAAATAAGAGCTGCGTATGCCATGGGACAAAAAGAAAAGTTGAAGCTACTCCTCAACCAGCAAGACCCCGCCTTATCCAGTAGGATGATGGTCTATTTTAACTATTTCAATAAAGAACGCTTAAAAAAACTTGCCGCTATAGAAGCGGCTGTCCAGCGTCTGGATCAGCTGGATAAGCAAAAACAAACCGAAACTGAACTTTTGGAACAAGATCTGGAACAAAATAAATCAGAGCAAGCCGCACTTGATGAAGCCCTAAAACAACGAAATGAATTGCTGGTGCAAATCGGTAATGATTTTTCTTCAAGTGAACAACAGTTAAGTCTGTTGCAAGAAAGCCAAAATAGACTGAAGAGCTTGATGGCTTCATTACCAATTACAGAAGAGGAGCTTGCTGTTGATGCAGAACAGGCGAAAGAATTATCTTCATCTATGGAAAATTCTTCTGAAATACAGAATGATTTTTCTACCCTTAAAGGTAAATTGCATTGGCCGGTTAATGGGCGGCTGGCGCAGAAGTTTGGCAGTCCACGATCAGAGGGTACTTGGGATGGCGTGTTGATTGATGCAAGTGAAGGGATGGAAATAAAAGCCGTTACCCGGGGTAAAGTGGTTTATGCCGAGTGGCTGCGCGGTTATGGCTTGATGACTATTATTGACCATGGTCAGGGGTATATGACGCTTTATGCATTTAACCAGAGTCTTTATAAACGAATGGGCGATAGGGTAGAGGCTGGAGACGTTATTGCTTCCGTTGGACAAAGTGGCGGACGCAGTCAGCCCGGTCTGTATTTTGGAATACGCAAGAAAGGTGTGCCGATTGATCCACTTGAATGGTGCCGATGAGGAACCGGCATTAGGAAGGGTCATTTTATAACTTAAACACTTTGACTTGTCTTTTATCCGTCTTCTGCGTTATATCAGCAGTTACATAGCTTGCTAGAGCAAAGTTTGATAGGCTTTGAATACGGAAAAAATCCTGCGTCAAAATGTTCACGCTATTTCATTTCCATTCCTTAAGTAAATTAGCCGTTAGATGATAATATATATAGTAAATTGAGGATTTGGAGTTTTAAGACACATGCAAAAAAAGAAAGCTATTTTTATTTTATCCTTAGGGATTATGTTGGGTGTTTTTACGGGTATCTGCGGCAGTGTCTTTGCTGAACGAGGTAATGGTGAGGTTACAACCGATAACGAGGCAATACCCTATGAGGATTTACGAACATTTACAGAAATTTTCGGCCGGATAAAAAGGGATTATGTAGAGCCCGTTTCAGATAAAAAGTTATTGGAAGATGCGGTCCGAGGCATGTTAAGCGGTCTTGATCCTCATTCTGCTTATTTGGTCCCGGAAGAATATCAGGAATTAAAAGAAGGTACTACCGGACAGTTTGGCGGTTTAGGGATAGAGGTGACTATGGAAAACGGCTTTATCAAAGTGGTTTCACCTATCGACGATACGCCGGCCCAAAAAGCGGGAATAAAAGCCGGAGATCTTATTATCAAGCTTGATGATAAGCCGGTAAAAGGCATGTCGTTGACGGATGCCGTAAAAATGATGCGTGGTGAACCCGGCAGCAAAATTGTCCTCACAGTTGTTCGTGAAGGCGAAGAAACCCCTTTGAAATTAACCCTGACTCGCGACATCATCAAAGTTAAAAGCGTCAAAAGCAGGATGCTGGAAAAAGGTTACGGCTATGTCCGTATTAGCAGTTTTCAATCCGGCACAGGAGATGCTCTTAAAGAAGCTCTTGCTGCACTCAAAAAGGAAAATGGGGGGCCACTAAAAGGTCTGGTACTGGATTTAAGAAATAATCCCGGCGGTGTTTTAAATGCAGCGGTCGAAGTGAGCGACGCCTTTCTAAAAAGCGGGCTGATTGTATACACGGAAGGACGTATTGAAAATTCAGAAATGCGCTTTAATGCTGCGCCTGATGATCTCATTGATGGCGCGCCCATGGTCGTATTGATCAATGGCGGTTCTGCATCGGCATCAGAAATTGTAGCGGGGGCTTTGCAGGATCAAAAGCGTGCTGTGATCATGGGAGAAAAGTCATTTGGCAAAGGCTCGGTGCAAACGATTTTGCCTACCAGTAATGGCGCGGCAGTAAAGCTGACAACGGCTCGTTACTATACACCTTCCGGCCGATCGATACAGGCTGAAGGCATTGAACCGGATATTACATTGGCGCCTGTCAAATTGGAATCATTAGACAAAGCAGATTTTATACCGATCAAAGAGGCTGATTTGACGCACCATTTGCAGAATGGCAAAGGAGGAGCTAATGGAAAAAAAGAGGGGACGGATAAAGACAAGGAAAGCCTGGATCTCCAAGATTATGCATTGCATGAGGCCCTGAATTTATTAAAAGGCATTAGCATTATGAAGAAATAATTAGGAGCCTGTCCCAGTTATGAAAAACCGGATTTCAGTAAATTGAATATCCGGTTTTTTTATGCCCGGTATTGTGACTTGCAATACTACAGCAACAATTTATCGTCAATAGCTATAAAACAATTGGCCGCGTTAATCAGAGACGGCGCTGTCAGTGCCGGTACGCCGTATACTTCGGTTGTTACACGGTAAGAGTTGCGGACTTTATTGAGTAGCAGGTCAAAGTCACCATCCCCGGATAACAGAATGATAACATCGGACTTGGCTGCATACTCGATAACATCCAGAGTAATGCCTACATCCCAATCGCCTTTTGCGGAACCGTCACTCCGTTGAATAAAAGGCTTAAGCTTGACTTCAAAACCGATATTTCGAAGAATTTGCTGAAAGCCCAATTGTTTGCTGTCACCTTTGTCGATGGCATAAGCAAACGCAGCTACAACCTCTCTGTTGGCAGTCGACTGAGTCCAGAATGCGCTGTAATTAAAGTGACGTTGATAGGTTTGCCGGGTGGTGTAATAAATGTTCTGCACATCGGCAAAGATGGCGGCTTTTTCCATGCTGTTATTTGATAAAAGAACAGCAATAGTCCGTAGGGGCGCTAATTTTTACCGTGAAAGCTGAATTTGCGGGTACATCAAACGACTCACCGCCTTTTACCTTTTGCCACTGGTCAGTTCCGGGTAATAAAACATCGAGTTCACCGTCGATGATTTCCATCAATTCTTTATCAGCGGTGTTGAAAGTGTATTCACCCGGCAACATAAAGCCCAGCGTTTTTGATGACCCGTCGGCAAAACGGATAGTGCGGCTGCTGACATTGCCGCCGAAATAGACGTTGGCTTTTTTGATTACGGATACGTTATTGAATTCTGACATGTGTGTCCTTGGGTAGGGAATAAATAAAACAGGCGCGCAATGATAGCAGATTGTTTTACTGCTGGTTTATTTTAGCAAGTCTTGCGAATTACAAAAAGCATAGGGGCAGAGTCTTTATTTTCTGAACTATAAATAATACTGGTTTTAAATTGTTCCTCATCCAATTTTTTACACCACCTTTTGACTTGGTCTGTTTCCAGGTCGCCACCCTGATGGCCGGGATAAGCCAAAATAGTGAGGATACCCTTGCTTGATAATAGCCGGCTGGCAATATTCAAAGCCATTACAGTTGATTCTATTTGGGTAGTAATACTTTTATCGCTGCCCGGCAGATAGCCCAGATTAAACATGACCGAGCTGATTTTCCCATGATATTGAACGGGGATATTTTCGGCCATATCGGCATGACTTGCATTTATTAACGCCAGGTATTCCGGTCTAATGGGCTTGTTATCATGCGCCTTTTCGCCAGTCCGGCAACATGATTCAACTTTTAACCACGTTGAATCGATAGCGGCCTGTTGTATATCAAAACCAAATACCCTGCCGGACGGGCCTACTTGTTCAACAAGAAACAAGGTATCGTGACCGTTGCCTACTGTAGCATCAATGGCATTATCGCCAAGGTGAAGAACATCTTTGATGAGATTATGAGCAACGTTAACCAGTGAAATATGTTGCATAATGGCGTTGAATATTAGAAGGTATGGGTGTGTTGTTTAACAAAGCATCAACGAAGTGTTGGCTGTACCAAGGTATCTGCAAACTGCCTTTAGCGCCAAAACCGTTAAAAATGGCGAGTTGCCGGAGTTGTGGGTGTTGGCCGATAAACGGTTGTTTGTCCAAGGTGCAAGGCCGGATATTGGCTTGATGATTTATCAAGGCTGCTTGCGCCAATTTGGCTGAAATGGTTTTAAGTGATTTTAGTAAGTCACTTTTGCCTCGCTCGGTGGGCAGGTTATCCAGGTTTTCCCGTTCGAACGTTGCGCCGATACGGATGTGATTGCTTTTTAAGGGGATTAACCAGTCGCCGAAATTCAGGATTTTATCGGGTAATCGGCTTTGGTGTTCCAATGTTAAAATTTCCCCTTTTACCGGTTGAAAAGGCAGCCAGGAAAACCAGGGATTGTTTGTAGCATGATGCCCTTCGCAGAAAATAATTTTACGAGGAAAAATATCCTGCCATCGCAAAGACGGTTGGAGCTGAATGTCCTGGTAATCAATATCTGCCTGCCGGTAGCACTGCCGGGCAATAAAGAAATCTTGTAAACAGGTTAATAACGGTCTGGTTAACAAATAGCCGGTTTGTTTTTGCTGCAGAAAGCCAAAGGGTGTTGCAAGATCATTGATAGGACGGTCTGGCGGCACTACCGAGCCCAAATAATTTTGATAATCGGGGTTATCAAGCCGTTTAAGACAGTGTATTAATTCCTTATCACTGCGAAAAAGCCGTAGCATCGGTTTTTCAATATAAAAAGTTTGCTGAAAAAATTCGGCCAATTCCAGATAACATTGTTTTGCTATGGGTAATAGTGTGTCTACATCACATGATTTTACAAAACGCATTCCCGTGATGGGATTGATTAGACCAGCTGCGACCCTTGAGGCATTTTCCTTGCCATTATCTACAATGATGACTTTGCAGTTCCGTTGTATAAGTTCCCATGCCAGCAGGCTACCTGCCAGCCCTTGGCCGATGATTAAGTAATCAATAAACATTAAGCAAGATTTTTTTGCCGGACAAGGCAAAACCGGTTCGACTACTATTCACGCATTGATAGGCGCATTTCGCCTTTGTCTTGTGCAATCTTGAGTTGCTGCAAAACGTTCATCCCCAGCAAAGGCTGGCTTAAGTTTGGAGCAATCACAGCCCTGACATCTTTAATAAAGAAAGGTCCAAAATTGAGTTTCTGAATGTTGATACTACAGCCTTTGATTGAACCATTGGCAGTCTGTATGTCAACTTTATCCTTACAATAAATCCGCGCTTCATGTGCAATAGAACTTGGTAATGAGACGAACGATGCACCGGTATCAATCACGAAGCTAAGTGCTTTGCCGTTAACCGCGCCCTCCATTAAATAAGCCCCGTTAATGTTCTGTTTGATAATGAACTCAGTGTTGTTTTTTTTCTCAGGTTTTGGTGCTGGTGGCTGCACTTTAGAGGCTGCCGTCCACGACGAAATGGTTTGCACATTCTCTTTACAAGGCGACTTTTGGTAAATCAGGTTGCCTTGCTGGTTTTTACATTTGAAAATCGTATCGCCCAAGACGCTCAGGCTTAGGGTGATTAAAGCCATTAGGGATAAAAACTGCATGATATTTTTTCGCATGGTTTTCTTTTCACTGAGATAGTGGAATTTATTCAGGCGATTTCTTAGCGCCGTGTTTTTAATTCTAGCTTACTATTTTATGTTAACAACAGCGCTTAATTCCATTCCACTTTTCATCTTGCCACTGCTTGAAAAAATCAGCCTTGCTTAGTGGCGGATGACATTCATGCCCGGCATCGGCTTGATGATGCCGGATATAATGCTTAAGGTATTGCTCATAAGCATCATCACCTGAAAGACGGCGTACCAGACGCCAGAGTGCTTTAAGTTTACCTGACATTAATCTCTCACCCAATCTTCAACCAGGCGGCTGGGACAATGCGGCGATTCGGTTAGCGGCAATACCGGTTTTCCTGACAGATAACGGGTACATACGCGCAGCATATCAAAAACAATCAACCACAGTAAGCTTACAAAAAACAGCGTCAACCACGCGTCCAGATGTAGATTGAATATCAATTGCGGGGCAACAGCTGCTTTTGCCGGCGGCAAAACGCCGGCCAACAGTTTGTCAGTTAAATCGTTGGCGGCGGAAAAGAAACCTATGCGGGTATCTGCGCTGGCAATTTTTTGCCATGCCGCAGTGGTGGTTATCGTTACCAGCCACGCTAGCGGTAAGCCGGTCACCCAGGCAAATTTTAATTTGCCGGATTTGATTAAAATCCCAGTAGCCACACACAAGGCGATGGCCGCCAGCATTTGATTGGCTATACCGAACAGCGGCCACAGGATATTGACTCCACCGTTCGGGTCTATCACCCCGATGTAAAGGAAATAACCCCAGCCTGATACCACCAGAGCGCTGGTGAGCATAACCGAGGGTGTCCACGAAGTTTCCCCCATTTTCGGCCAGATATTACCAAGCATATCCTGCAACATAAACCGGCCCACGCGCGTTCCTGCATCCAGCGTGGTAAGAATAAAAACAGCTTCAAACATGATGGCAAAGTGATACCACAAGGCCAGCATACCATTCCCGAAAGCACTGCCGAAAATACTCGCCATGCCCACCGCCAGTGAAGGCGCACCACCAGTGCGCGCAAACAGCGTTGTTTCACCCATTTGCCGGGCCAGATTCTGCATTTGTTCGACGGTAACGGGGTAACCCCAGGAAGATATTTTTGCTACAGCATCAACAGCTTCGGCACCGACGATACCCGCAGAACTGTTAATGGCAAAAAACACACCGGGGTCCAGCACGGTAGCCGCTATCATCGCCATAATGGCGACAAAGGATTCCAGCAGCATACCGCCATAACCAATCATGTGTATATCGCGTTCATTGCTCAGTAGTTTGGGTGTAGTACCCGACGCAATCAACGCATGAAAACCGGAAATCGCTCCGCAAGCAATCGTAATAAAGACAAACGGGAATAATTTACCCCCGAAAATAGGCCCCGTGCCGTCGATAAACTGGGTTACCGCAGGCATTTTCACGACCGGCTGCAGCATAATAATGGCGACAGCCAACAGCGTGATTGTACCCAGCTTCATGTAGGTAGACAGGTAATCACGTGGCGCCAACAATAGCCAGACCGGCAAAATAGCGGCGGCAAACCCATAAGCCATCACCCACCAGGCCAGGGTCAGGCCTTCATGATCGAACACCAGGCGCAAGCTTTCGTGTTCATCAATGAAGCGGCCACCCGCAACCGACAGCAATAATAAAATCACCCCTATTAATGATCCTTCCAGCACCTGACCGGGACGAATATAGCGCATGTAGACACCCACAGCCATGGCAATCGGAATGGTCGCCGATACTGTGAAAGCGGCCCAGGGACTGTGCTTCATTGCGTTAACCACCACCAAACCCAGTACGGCAATCAGGATAATCATAATTGTGAACGTGCCGATTAATGCCGCCGATCCACCCAGTGGCCCCAGCTCGTCATGCGCCATCTGCCCGAGGCTTTTGGCATCGCGCCGGGTAGACAGAAACAACATCGTCATATCCTGCACGCAACCTCCCAACACCGCACCAAACAAAATCCACAACGTACCCGGCAGATAGCCAAACTGTGCGGCCAGCGTCGGCCCGACCAACGGCCCAGGCCCAGCTATCGCTGCGAAATGATGGCCGAACACAATCCATTTATTGGTAGGCACAAAATCGCGGCCGTTATCTAGCCGCTCTGCCGGCGTTGCGCGGGTATCATCGACTATCAACACGGTGGCGGCAATCCACGCAGCGTAAAAGCGATAGGCGATGGCGTAAACACACAGCGCCGCGGTTATAAACCAAATCGCGTTGATGTTTTCGCCTCGATTAAGGGCAATACCGCCGACGGCTGAGGCGCCGAGAATGGCGATGAGTATCCAAATGGAATTTGTTAGTAGCTTATTCATGATTTAATTATGTACACTTCAATTGCAAGACTGCGTCAATTATCCTGAAAAATTGAAGCATTGCCATAGGATTATTGTCAATGTCGGTATTTGTGCTTTGAAATGCTATTTCATAGTGATTAAGTTAATTAATATTGGAGGTTATCATGGAAATATGCAATGCAAGCGATGCCAAAAGGGAATTTGGAGAATTACAATTTTTAAAAGAACAATGGCTAAAATCAGAGCTACAAAAGGGCTTTGATGATTTACAGGCCGGGCGTATTAAAAATGGTCAAGATGTGATGGATCGTCAAAGAAAGCGCATAACGAATGCCGCATTATAAGTTAACCGGGCAAGCTGAACGTGATCTTGATGCGATTATCCTAAAAACCGCAGTTGAACATATCCATGCCAATAAAAATCAGCATAAACTTGACAAGGAAAATTGCGTTATGTAGAGCGTTTAGCTCATGTCATTTATTAAATCCGGCGGTTTTAAGGCTATCCCCTTCAGATATTTTTTCATTGCTTCACTTAAAATTCGATACCAGCATTGCAAAGGAGTCAACTGCGGCGCAATTGCTTTTAACTCGTCAAAAAAAAGCACAGGCCCGGTTATAGGCCATAAGCATCAAGCTAAGCCCATCTTCCCAGCTACTTTAGGCCTACCTGCTTGTATTTATTATATTTTCTTGTATAGTTTGCCAAATTTTAACTGCGCAGGATGAAAGAGCAGGCTTGAAACAACAACCTATTGAAATAACCAACGAACAAGTCGGCCGAGAACTGGACATGTGATTCAACAATGAACAATGCGAAATGCTTGCTCGAGAAACCGGCTTTATCCAACGCAGCACGAGCCGTTTGACCGGCAGTGCCTTTTTCAACCTGTTGACAGTCGAAACCCTGGACGAGCCGACCATCAGCTACGAAGGTTTGTGTGACATCCTTGAAGAACGCAATCCCAACTCGCAGATAACGCCAAAAGCACTGTGCGAGCGGATGAACAGCGATGGCGCGGTGGCATTACTGGAAACGTCTTTGGAAAGGACACTCAAAGAAACGACCCGCCAACAGTCGGCGGCGATAGAGGCAGCTTGGCTCCAACCCTTTGTACGTGTGTTACTGCAAGACAGTACGCAGTTACAGATACACGAAAAATGGCTGCCGAGTTTAAAGGCAGCGGAGGCAACGCCAGCGTAGCGTGCGTCAAAGTGGATTACAGCTACGACCTCAAAAGCGAAAAGGCCGAACATATCGCCATCCGCCAGGGTGCCGACAGCGACCAAGGATTTGCTGAGGATTTGGCCGCTCGAATTCAACCGGGTGACTTGGTGATCCGGGATTTGGGCTATTTCTGCCTGAATTTTTTTGCCTATCTAGTGTCGATCGACGCGTATTTCCTGAGCCGGCTAAGCTTCAACGTCAATGTCTACCAGACGGCTGACGCAGATGAGCCGGTCAAGTTGATCCAGTATATCAACCGTTTTGGCGATGGCGGCAAGACCATGGAATTCAATATGTTCCTCGGCCAGAAGCAGCGCATCCCGATCAGGCTGATTGTTTACCGGCTGCCAGCCGACGTTTACAGGAAACGGCAAAAGGCGGCGATCAAGGCCGCCAAACGGAAAGGCCGCGGCATCAGCCTGTCTTATTTGAAATTTCTCAACTACACGTTTTTTATCACTAATGTTTCGGCCACTCTGTGGTCCATGGAGGTCGTCGGCATAGTGTACCGCCTTCGTTGGCAAGTGGAAGTTCATTTTAAAGAAGCGAAACAGCACCTGAGTTTCCTGAAAGAACAAAGCAATCACTATGCAGCCTATATCGCGTCTATCCATTTAACGACAATCCGGTTTTGTTTATTGGTGATCGCCAAACAGACACAAGGCTTTGGCTCTATTGCGCAGACGCGACAAACACTATGCAGCAACAGCACGGATATTAGCTTTGCAGGCAAGCTGTGGCAAGTTTTTCGTGCATTGATTTGCGGGGCTTTGGATGGCTTGAAAGCAATATCAGGTATTTTTTAAAAATCAGGTTTCAGTTCGACGTGAATTAAGCAATATTCAAACGAAAACGAAGTGACCACAAATAAAAAAACGCCTAGAAAAAAATCACTTAATCATTTGTTTATGGAGCCAATGATGGGAGTCGAACCCACGACCTACTGATTACGCATCAGTTGC
>JBBQCU010000039.1:0-12977 GCA_038319065.1 Methylococcales bacterium | reverse complement strand
TTTTGCAAATTGTTACGGTCAGTCCCCGTATTGATCATTTTGTTGATCCGAAGGAAACGAGCTGGCGGGAGTTTGGGGGCGGTACCGGTATTTTCGCTTGTGATAGTGATGTCAGGATTTGTATCAAAGCCGAAGCCAACCCTATCTCCAACCATCCGCTCATGAGGTATTTTGGCGTAGCCAAAGACCTCGGCGAGCTTGCCCAACGCGTGTTCGTCATCCGCAGCCTGTAACAAGGCCAGCCGTCCCCAGGCCATGCCCTAACCGATATACACAAGTGTCTCGAAGCCCGTCATTCCGGCAGGGATTGCCGGAATCCAGGCTACATGGACGTATTTGAGCTCGCCATCCCCTACGACTTCGCTCAGGACAGGCCTGGCACGGATACCCGCTTCCCGGCGGGTATGACGGCACCTGGATAATTTGTGTATAACGATGAGGCCATGTTTAAGGCTCCAGGTCTTTTTTCAGGGCATACTTGGCTATGTGTTCCAAGCGCTCCTGTTGGTCCTTGTGATTTAAGCCTTTTATCGCATTCAGCAGGTCAATATATTCCGCCAATCCCGGTGGATATTGGCTATTCGGGCTAGCGTCCCGGTCTTTCCACAATAGTTCCGCCGCCAATTGGTAAACCGGCCCGGCTATTTGCTCGCCAAAATGCAGGCGGCCTCGCTCCATCAGCCAGTGGTGGCGTTCTTGTAGCGGATTTTCGGAATCCGGAAACACCCGCTTAATCGATTCTTCCATCGTCAAGGTATGGACAAAGCAGCGGCGCACAAACGCTTTGGGCAGTTCACGTTCTTCGTTGGTGGTGATAATGACCAGCAACCGGGATCGTTCAGCTTTGATGGGGTTAATGGTAACGGTTTGCTGGTTTGGCTGGTCGATATACGGCACAGTAAATTCATAAAGCCCCAAAGTTTCCAGCAAACCGTTGGGTAAATACGGCTCGGCTTTGTCGATTTCATCCAGCAGCAATACCACGCCGCCGGTTTCCGGGTTCCAGGTTTTAGTGGTTGAGCTTTTAGGATCAGGTTTTTCCGGCTCGGGCCGCAAATGAGTGAGGCATTTTTGGTACTGCTGCTGCGCCGACTGCCAGCGGAATGCCCACCAGAACGCACCGGGTGCTAAAAAGTTCACCGGATCGAGCTTGTCCCTGGCATTAGCGCAGACATCGCCGCCTGGCATCGCTTGCGCCTGGTCTTCACCCAGGCGGCCGATGGCATCGAAATGCCAGTGCAGATCGCACAGTTCGATGCTGCCACGTACGACCTCGCTGACAAAAGCCCAGCCGAGTTGTTCGGCAATCGCCGGCGCCATCTGGCTTTTGCCGGTGCCGGCCTTGCCGCGCACCAGCAATGTCCGCCCGGCGGAGTAAGCCGCCCAGAGCGCGTAACAGTCGGCTTCGTTAAAAATATGGTGCAGCTTTCGGTTTGGGTTGCTGACTTTAAGGTCAGCGGGCAGGAAGCTGGCTAGTGTGGGTGAGTTATTCATGAGTTGTTCTCTTTTTATGCTTCAATCGCAGGATATTGGCAACTTTCTCCAGTAGCAAACGCTGCTCTTCCTGGCACGGCTCAAGAGTTTGATTATGGGGTTCATGTATGCAGCAAACAAATTGCAGAAAACCTGCAAGCTTTTGCTCGAATTCAGCAAACCAGGTTTTTGCTTGCAATTGTTCCAGATACTCTTTGGAAACAAGGTAATAAATTGGCTTACCCTCTCTTGAACCGCTTAGCGAGCTAGCCGTTAAGCCGATTTCTTCGCGTAGGCGCGTAATATCTTGCGGTGCTTTATCAACCCGCCGTAAATCTTTGTAGAGTGGGGACAATAACTGGAAATCTGAGGCATCAGGGGAAGTCGCATCAAATAAGATAACGTCATGTTCCTCGCTGGCAGGTACAATTGAGCCAAATTCGTCCAACGTGTGCTGAGCTCTTTGCAACAGACTTCGGGCGATGATCACCTCAATATAAGCGGGATGTTGCAGATTAAATATACCCGTAATGCTTCGTTTTTTTGCCCGTTCCAGTGACAGTTGGTTATGAAACCACCACAGTGGATCGACTGTTTTAAGTAATAACCAGCCGCATATCTGTTCTACATCACTGAGATAATCAGTCCAATCATCGGAACGAGCCAGGAGTTTTTTCTCTTGTTGGATAGACAATTTGTATAAAACATCAAGTGCCCCGCCTACCATTTTGCCATCCAGCAATTGTTTTGTTGTATCGCTAACGCTTGCAGACGGATCCAGTTTCAGAGCTTCTGCTAACTGCTGGGCAGGAATATGCTGGCTTTTCAGAATCTGCTCGATATTTCTGCTAACGGTAGCGTACATTTTTTGCTTCGCTTCCACTATTATCGACTCTACTTTTTGGCGTGACTTAACCAGCAAGTCACGCAGTAACAGGTCGGCATCATCACTTTCCAACGAAGAGTGCTTTTCATCAAGATAAGGCTTGACAATAGCCTCCCAAGCCGAATCGATACGTTGCCAAAGTAGATTATGATCAGGCTGGTTCAGCATGTCAGCGAGCTTACCCCGATCAGCCTCAGCTTGCTTGCTGAACCAAAATTCTTTTGCAGCAGTGCGATATTTATCGATAATGTTGTTACAAACTCGTAGCGGCAAAATGAACCTTGAGTCCAGATCAGCCCACTCGTTTATTCGGATCAATTCAAACAGGGTATAGGCGGACTGAAAATATTCCGGGCTGAGAAACAGGAACACACAGCGAGCAGAGGTCAAATCCTCCATGAACTTGATCAGGCTGTCGCCTTCACCGGTATCGCTCTTATCATAGCGCAAGGTAATACTTTGATCTGAGCACAAGGCTTTTAATTTGTCCCTGGCTTGAGTGTCGCGGTCAATATTGCAGCGGTAGGACAAATAGGCGTTTATTGGGAAGTCGTCACCGAGTTGAACCGGCTTATCCATTTGATTAATTACAACCAGCCAGTTTGTAAGCAATGATTAACAAAGCCTGTAAGCCCCGATAAACCAGCCAGGTTGCGGGCGAAGTGAAAGCTTTCAGCAACAATTGGCGTTTACAGCCCGCCGACGACTCAACTTGACGCTGATTATGTTCAGGTTGAGTACTTTTTTCTACGCCATGGAGTAATTCGGCCATGGTAATGCTGGAAATGCACATTTGCCCGAATGTTTATTAAATGTGGCTAATACTTCAACCGGACGGCGCTTAATAACGTAAATAACAATATTGGTATCAAGCATAAATTTCAGCATTAAAATTCTTCTCGAATGGATTCTGTTTGTTCTGCTCTTTCAGTAAGAAAGTCGTCTGTTACTTTTTCGTCAGTCAAAAAGAAACTATCCCACGTATTTTCAACAGGACACAAAATCAGCTCCTCACCGAGCCTGCGAATTAAAACTTTTTTAACATTTTCATTAAATCGCGCCTCGACAGGCAAGCGCACTGCTTGTGTTTTATTGGTAATAAAAACCGAACCTTGTAGCATGATATTCCTCTCTCTGCAAATGTATCTAGTTTTAGTATATACCTAATCCATTATTTACTTTCACCAAACTTCATCCAACGCAAACGATTGGCATTAGTCACCACAGTCAAAGAAGACATGGCCATAGCAGCCCCCGCAATCATGGGGTTTAATAAAACACCGAACATCGGATATAACAAACCAGCCGCGACAGGAATACTGATGGTGTTATAGAAAAAAGCGCCAATCAGGTTTTGTTTGATATTGATAACCGTGGCTTTGGATAATTCGATGACTTCTGGAACTTTTAACAACGAGCCTTGCAAAATGACCACATCCGCACTTTCAATGGCAACATCGGTTCCCGTACCAATAGCCAGACCCACATCAGCTTGGGCTAATGCCGGCGCGTCATTAATACCATCGCCGACCATGCCGACAATCTCACCCTGTTGTTGCAGTTCCTTAACCACAGCGGCTTTATCCTGCGGTAATACTTGGGCTCTGACTTCAGCAATGCCGGCTTGTTTAGCGATGGCATGAGCGGTTATTTGATTATCACCGGTTACCATTATGATGCGTAAGCCCTGATTTTTCAGGCGCTGAACCGCTTGAGCCGAGTCCTTTTTCATTGGATCAGAGACAGCAATAATGCCGGCTATTTTATTGTCCACAGCCAGCAACATTGGTGTTTGACCCAGAGCTGACAGCTTTTCCAGCCTGTTATTATAACGGGTGAATTTGATGCCTTTGTCATCCATCAACGCCTTGTTACCAAAAATTACGTTGTGTTCGTTAATTTGAGCCGTGACTCCAAAACCGGCAATCGCTTCAAATTTAGTCGCTTTTTCCAGGTTGATTTGCTTATTTTCTGCGGCCGACAAGATAGACGCAGCTAACGGATGTTCAGAGCCGGACTCAATGCTTGCCGCTAATTGCAACACTTGTTCCTCGGTATAACCGTCAATGGCTTCAATCGTTGAAACAACCGGTTTGCCTTCTGTTACTGTGCCGGTTTTATCGAGGATTAAACAGGTCAGTTTGCCCGCCGTTTGAAGCGCGTCGCCCTTACGAATCAAAATACCGGACTGAGCGGCTCTGCCCACCGCCACCATGACAGAAATGGGCGTTGCCAACCCTAGCGCACAAGGGCACGCAATAACCAGAACGGTCATTGACGTTACAAAAGCGTAGCCCAATGACGGATCGGGACCAAAGGCGTACCAAACAAGGAAAGTCAACACCGAAATTGCGACCACGGCCGGTACAAATACGCTGGAAATTTTATCGGCTAACCGGGCTATTTCGGGTTTGCTGCTTTGTGCTTGCCGGACGCTTTTAATAATTTGTGCTAATGCTGTATCTCGCCCTATACGGGTTGCCTGAAACAGAAAACTGCCGGTCTGGTTCATGGTACCCGCTACCACTTCCAAGCCGGCACTTTTTTCTACCGGCATCGGTTCACCCGTCAACATGGACTCATCCACTGAGGAATGGCCTTCCAGTAAAACACCATCAACCGCAATTTTTTCACCTGGCCTGACTCGCAACGTCTCACCCAGACCCACTTCCTCAATAGGAATATCCAATTCTTCGGCATTTCTAACCACTCGAGCAGTGCGGGGTTGCAAGCCGATCAATTGCCGGATGGCGCTGGATGTTTTACCTCGGGCCCTTGTTTCCAGCCCGGTTCCCAGATTAATAAAGGCTAAAATCACGACCGCCGCTTCAAAATAAGCATGTTTTGCCAAGGTAGGCAGGGTATCGGAATAGTCAATAACAATGCAGGAATATATCCATGCCGAACCCGTACCCAGGGCAATCAAGGTATCCATATTGGCCTGACCCAAACTTAATGACTTGATTGCGCCACTGTAAAAATGCCAGCCTGAATAGACCAGTATGCTTAAGGTGATGAGCGCAATTTCCGGCCAGAGCCACTGCCCCGTGGCTGAACCGATTTCCGGCAGCCAGTTAAAATGCTCGGCCAGCATGAGCAAAGCGCCAAAAATTCCTGCGACAGATGCTTTCTTCATCAACTGCCGGTAACGCTGCAACTCCTGTTCTTCCTGTTCGGCTGGATCTTCCATGCCTTCCATCACGGCCGCATCATAACCGGCCTCTTTAGCCGCCTGTTTTAAAGCATCAGGATCAGCATCTCCTTTAACCATCGCGGAATGATCGGCAAAATTGACGCTGACAGAAGTCACACCATCAACGGCAGCCAACGCACCTTCAACAGCACTGACGCAGCCTGCACAACGCATCCCTAAAATGGATAGCCTTATCTCATCAGAAGTCTCTTCTTTACTCATAAAATTCACCCAAGCTGAAAGTTCGATAATTTAATGGCTATTTAACCGTGAAACCTGCGCCGGTTATGGTGTCTTTTATCGTATCCAGACTGGTTTTTTCAGTATCATATTCGACGCTGACCTCCTTATCTTTAAATGATGCTTTGACTGAAATTACACCATTAATAGCCTCCAATTTACCCGTGATATTGGTTTCACAACCGCCACATTTCATATCGGTAACCGTTAAAACTACAGATTCAATCATTTTTCTCTCCTTATAACTTAGTAAATTCGATCTTTATATCATATTCGACTAATAGACGGTAATCATGATACAACTTGTTTGAATTAAATACTCAGCAATCCCACTTACCAGCCAAGTATCCATTGAACAGGAGCGTTCGTTCTTGGTACGATAATAACCTAAATCACCTGTAGTAGTAACTTATGCAATTAAACACGATCACTAACCAAACCATTGCACTTGCCGGCATTGCTCAAGCAGCTGCATTGGTACAACAACTGGCGACCAAAGGAACTGCCGACCCGGCAGCGCTGGAAGCCAGCATTGCCAGTATCTTAAAAATAGATTCAGACAGTGTCATTGATGTTTTTGGCGGCGGCCTGTCAGGAATAAAACTGGGGTTGGAGCAACTTAATTTACAAATGACAGGCTATAAAATTGTCAATCCTGAACAGGCGCGTTAATCTGCCTCACTGGTTTTTCTCGAAAATCAGTTGTCCGGCCGCAAGGATCTGCTTACAACCATTCAAATCGGCATCACTAAAGCTCAAGCGCAAAGTGAACACTTTGGTTTGTTACATGAAAATGTACTGGCCAATCTTGGCGAAGTTTATCAGAGCACAATCAGCACGCTTCAGCCGAGAATAATGGTTAATGGTGAACAGAGGTATTTATCCAGTCCCGATGTTGCCAATAAAATACGTGCCTGTTTGCTGGCTGGGATACGTTCAGCCATCTTGTGGAAACAATGCGGCGGTACACGCTGGAAATTTCTATTTTACCGCAAAAAAATCCAGGCTGAATTACAAATCCTGCTAAAACAAGTCTAGCCGCGAATATGGCAAAACTTATAGAAGCCGAACATCTTTACCGTTATTACGGCAGATACTGCGCTGTTAATGATGTCAGTTTTACGTTAGCCAAAGGCGAGGTGCTGGGTTTTCTTGGGCCCAATGGCGCGGGTAAAACCACCACCATGCAAATGCTGTGCGGAAATCTCGCGCCCAGTTCGGGCCAAATTAAAATTAACGGCTTTGATTTGCTGGATCAACCCAAATTAGCCAAACGCAATCTGGGCTATTTACCTGATATACCGCCGCTTTATAAGGACTTAAGCGTTCAGGAATTTTTACACTATTGTGCTCAACTGCATGGCATTGCTAATAATTCAATAGTACATGCCATCAATATTGCGAAGGAACGCTGTGGCTTAACGAATGTTTCTCACCGGTTGATTGCCAATCTGTCCAAGGGATTTCAACAGCGTGTCGGCATTGCCCAGGCTATTTTGCACAACCCTGAAGTCATAATTCTCGATGAACCTACTGTTGGCCTCGATCCAATACAGATCAGAGAAATCCGCAATTTGATAAGCGAATTGGGGCAGGATCATGGTGTCATTCTGTCCACACATATTCTTACCGAAGTACAGGAATCCTGTTCGCATGTGCAAATTATTCATCAGGGACGATTGATATTGAGTGAAAGCATTGCCGGTCTTAATCAGACTATTAATACCGGCTGCCTTCAAGTCACCACCCGGCTGACACCGGATGCAAGCGTTTTATTGGCTATCCCCGGCGTAAGTTCCCTAGAGACCATGGCAGAAAATAAAATCAGAATTCACCATCATCTTACTAACGATCCGGCCAAAACCATTGCCGAGACCATCATTGCCGCCGGCTGGGAACTGCTGGAACTCACTCCTGTAAAAAAGTCGATGGAAGACATTTTTATAGCCTTGACCCGGAGTAGCGATTCATGAACATGATTTTAACGATAGCTTCGCGGGAGTTCAAAACCTTGTTTTTATCGCCGTTGGCATGGACTGTAGTAGCCATCTTGCAATGCATTCTGGCCTATTTGTTTTTAACTCAGGTTGAAACCTTCAACTTGATCCAGCCAAAATTAGCCTCCATTGAAGGTGCGCCTGGCTTGACCGACATTGTCGTGACACCTTTATATGGTAATGCGGCTATTATTTTATTACTGGTAACACCCCTCTTAACGATGCGCCTTATCTGTGAAGAACGTAGAAACAAAACCCTCTCTCTTTTGTTGTCTGCACCCATTTCCATTATCGATATTATTATCGGCAAGTACTTGGGCATCCTTTGTTTATCGTTACTTATGGTTTGTCTCATTACCTTGATGCCATTGTCTTTAATGATCGGCGGCGAACTTGATTTTGGCAAATTATTCGCCAACCTGCTGGCGTTATTGTTGCTTGTCACCGCTTTCACCGCTACAGGCCTGTTTATGTCAACCATTACAGACCACCCTATAATTGCCGCTATGGGAACTTTCGGTATTTTATTACTGCTATGGATTTTAGACTGGGCAACCGGCATGAAGGACCAGCGAAGTGAGCTCTTTGAATATCTATCCATCTTAAGGCATTTCCAGAATCTTCAAAGCGGCCTGATTAGCTCAGTCGATATTAGCTATTTTTTGTTGTTCACTGCTACATTCATCTTACTGAGTATTAGCAGCCTGGAGAACGACCGGTTGCAAAAATGAAGCTATCACCACGGATTCACCAACAACTGCATTTAAAAAACCTACTCCTTACAGTAATTGTATTGTGTCTTCTCGGCACACTGGCATGGTTAAGTACGCGTTATACTGCGCAAACAGACATTACCAACAATGCTAGCAATACCTTATCGCAAGCATCTCAAAAACTACTCGCATCGCTTCCGGATAACGTTAATATCGTTGCTTATATTAAAAAAGGCCAGCCGATAAGAACTCAGATTGCACAATTAATAGATCGCTATAGCCGGAATAGATCCAATCTAACCCTCACTTTTATAGACCCTGATTTACAACCTGAAAAAGCTCGTGAATTAAACATAGGCCCGGAAGGAATCATTGTCGTTGAGTATCAGGGACGCACAGAAAAATTAACATTCATTGATGAATCCTCATTGACCAATGCCCTGCTCCAACTCGCCAACGCTAATGAACGTTGGGTAACATTTCTGGTCGGCCACGGTGAACGCTCGCCCGATGGCATAGCCAATTTCGATTTAGGCCAGTTTGGTAAAGAGTTAGCTCGCCGAAAGATAAATGCTCAAACTCTCAATCTGGCAACGCTGCCGGCCATTCCCGGTAATTCAGTCTTGCTGGTTATTACTGCCCCAGCTGTTCCATTACTTGCGGGAGAAATTGATATTATTAAGCACTATATCGAACAGGGGGGTAATCTCATGCTGTTAACTGATCCTGGCAAACAACAACTAGCAGTCTTGCTAAATGAGTTGGGTATTGAACAGCTTCCTGGTATCATTGTTGACAATAGCTCCAAGCTTTATGGCATTAACGATCCAAGCTTCGTACTCGCAAGCGAATATCCTCAACATCCTATCACTAAGGGCTTTGAGACTATTACGCTTTATCCCGCTGCTGCAGCGTTTGAAATTGACAAGAAATCCGGTTTTAATACCAAATCGCTACTGAACAGCACTGCAAAATCATGGACAGAAATCGGAGTTTTAGAGGGTAAAATAGGTTTTGATGCCAATAGCCACGATAAACCGGGCCCGCTTGTTTTTGCATACGCCTTGACTCGAAATTTCAAAGAAAAATCTCAACAACGCATTATCGCCATCGGTGACGGCGACTTTTTATCCAATGCCTATATCGGCAATGCCGGCAATCTGGATATTGGACTAAGAATGGTCAATTGGCTCATACATGAAGACCGGTTTATCGATATTCCGCCCAAAACCGCAACTGATAAAAGCCTGCAACTAACCCGGACAGCTGTTGCTGCCATTGGTTTTGGCTTCCTGATTATCATTCCGTTATTGTTAATTGTGACGGGATTTTTCATCTGGCGCAAACGTAAAATGCGATAAGCCGGTAAAAACCAAACGCGTCTAGTCAGCAGATGTTGACTTTTACAATGGAACACGGTTAGTAATGATTAGACGGATTAAAACGGATTTTTTACTTTTTATCAGCCAACCCCCTGTCATGTGTGTCCTGTTTTTCTTATCTACTGAGTGTTTACATAGTAACGTGGACGAAATAACTTGGGTATTATATCCCCTCTTCCCCACCTTCTTCCAGCGGAAGAGGGAGTAAGATGCCTAACTTATTTCCTGCACTATTCTTAATAAACTGGCGTGTAAATTCATCTGCAACCACGGGCTTGCTAAAAAGATAGCCTTGATAACCCATACAGTGGCTATTACGCAAAAACAGAACTTGTTCAGCGGTTTCCACGCCTTCAGCGATTACAGATAATCCGAAATGCTTGGCCATGACGATGATTGTTTTAACAATGACGGCATCATTGGAATCGGTATTAATATCGCGGACAAAGCTTTGATCAATCTTGAGCTGATTCAGAGGAAGTACTTTCAGATAACCCAATGAAGAATAACCCGTGCCGAAATCATCAATAGAAATATGGATGCCCAGATCTTGCAGTGCTTGCAATTTTTCGATTGCGTCATCAATGTCTTCAACCAGGCTACCTTCAATGATTTCCAATGTCAAACGTGACTTGGCAATACCGTATTCGGCCAGGATTGCGGCAATTTTATAGGCAAATTTAGGCTGACGGAATTGTTTAGGACTGATGTTAACAGCTAATCGTGTCAAGCTGGGCCATTTCATTAATTGCGAGCATGCTTCCCTTATTACCCAATCGCCAATAAGCAGTATCAAGCCAGTTTCCTCAGCGACATGAATAAAGTCGGCAAGGGGAATTATGCCCTTTTCCGGGTGTTGCCAACGCAACAAGGCTTCAGCACCAATGAGCTGGTTGTTTAGATCAAATTGCGGTTGATAGTGCAAGGAAAACTGTTGTTGAACCAATGCCTCTCGTAAATCTCTTTCCAGCATCAATCGTTGATCGGCGCGGCGCTGCATATCTTCATTATAAAAACTAATGGCGTTACGACCTCGATTTTTAGCATGGTACATGGCGGTGTCGGCTTGTTTTAACAGATCACCAGGTGTGATATTGGGATGAGGTATCAGGGTAATACCAATGCTAGGCGTTATATGGTGGATATGTTCCTTTAACTGATAAGGTGCCTGTAGGGCTTTTTGCACTCGCTCAGCCATCGTTAAGGCATGTTCAATCATGATATCCTGAGATATTTCCCTGCAACTCAGCAATAATACAAATTCATCACCACCTAAGCGGGCAACAGTATCCTCATCCCGGACACATTGTTTAAGACGATTGGCGACTTGGATCAGGAGTTCGTCACCGATGTCATGTCCCAGAGAATCATTCAATGTTTTAAAATGATCCAGATCCAGATATAAAAGTGCACCATTAGTTTTATGGCGTATGTCGCTGGAAAATGCCTTTTCCAGATTAGCCAAAAACAGGCGACGATTGGGCAAATTGGTCAGCGGATCAAAAAAAGCCAAATGAGTAACTTTTTCTTCTGAAAGTTTTCTTTCAATGGCGATGCTGGCCAGTTGAGAGAGTTCGTTAATTTCAGTTAACAAGTCAGTTTCTGGGTAATTGGGAGTCCGATGGTAAACGGCAAATGTGCCTAACACCCGTTGCGTTGAAGAAAAAATAGGCTCTGACCAACAGGCCGCCAACCCCGCCTGCTCTGCCAGCTCAACAAAATTCCGGCAATAAGGATGTTGATTTACGTCCTCAATAATAACACGCTGTCCCTTATAGGCTGCAGTGCCGCAACTACCGACACCGTCACCAATAGCTATCCCGTCTATAGCCTTGTTATAAAATTCAGGCAGACTGGGCGCGGCACCTGCATGCAGGTGTTTTCCTTCCTCATCCAACAGCAGGATTGAGCATAAGCTGTCAGGGTAGTTTTGTTCAGCAGTATTAACTATCAATTCCAAAATGTCGGACAAAGGCGCCGGACTAGCGATGGCTTGCAACACTTTATTATGGTCATTGTGCCGCTGGATGATTTTCTTGCGTCTGGTAATTTCTTTTTCCAATTCCTGTGTTCGGATTTTAACTATACCCTCGGTTTGCATAGTCCGTCCCGTTAACATGAGTAGCCCTAAGGCAGTTACTCCGGCAAGCAAAAAACCGCCAAAAATCAACCACCAGATATTCCAGGAAATTTGAGCGTTATAAAACTGCGGCGCTGCGCGATAGGTTACATCCCAGATGCGATTAGCCAACGACAGCTGTGTGGTTTTTTCCAATGCCGGGAACCCCAGCTTCATCGTTGCTTTGCCGGCTGTTTCATTAAACAGCTCGACATCCCCCTCGGTAATTTTTAACAACATCGGGACATTGTCAAAATGGTCTTTAACTTCTTTAATTTCATTTCCGACCAGTAAAGCGCTGGCAACAAAGCCACGCAGGTAATGGCGTCTTTGTTCCACCGTGTTTAGCGTCTTATTTCGCTGATAAATTGGCGAAAAAATCACAGCACCTGGGCGCTTTTCAAGGTCTTGCCCCGGATGGATTATGTCAGTGACTGTCGTTTCCCCTGTGTCCCTAGCCAATTGTATAGCTTGGTAAGCCATTGGATTCGTGCTGACATCAAAGCCGAAAGCACGCTCGTTGCCTTGATAAGGCTCAACGTAGGCAATCGGGAAATATTCATTGCGGGGCGAAGCAGGGATCATTTCTTGCTCACCATCGAGTTCCCGGATAGTAAAACCAGGTCCCAAAAGCTGTTCATAAAAGGATCGATTGCTTGCAACGATACGCGGTATCCATTCCAAAGCTAATAAGGATTCATGTCCGGCAAACAAGCTTTGGGTAAATAATTTAAATTCGTTGGGTGTAACATTGATTGAACTGTCAAAAAACGCTTTTATGGTTTGGTTAATCTCGATGTGGCGGCTTAATTCATTTTGCAGGGCGTTGTGCAGTAAGTTGGCGCGTACTTCAAAAATGGCACCTATTCGGGCCTGTTCTTGACTTTTGCCTAGTTGAAACAAGGCTGCCAGCAAAATTAAAAGCATAAGCAATGGCATAGCAACCGAGTTAATCCGCAACCGCCAGTGACTTC
>JBBQCU010000038.1:0-12985 GCA_038319065.1 Methylococcales bacterium | reverse complement strand
GGGTTATAGAACACATCTTTCATGTTGGTGGAGTCAACTTTTAGCACTCGAAAGCCCGTGTCGAGATTTTGAGCGGCAAGACCATTCTCATCTTTGATTTTCGCTCCCGCGCGGCGGATGCGCTCTTTGCCGATTTCGCAGATGTTTTTGTAGCCGGCTTTATATGCTTCGGATTTTTCGTCAGTTTCTTCGGGTAATTGCACCATGATGAATTTGCGGTTGCCGCCGTCTTCGGCGTTGAGTTGCATGACGGCGTGGGCTGTAGTGGCAGATCCAGAGAAGAAATCTAGCACCACCTCAGAATTATTGCATATTTGGGGAATTAGAGTTTTTAAAAGTGAAACCGGTTTTGAATAATCAAAGATATTTCCACCCAAGACGTCTTGAATTGTTCGTGTAGCTTCGGTATTTAAACCAACTTTGTCGAATAGGAGAGTAGATAATGGATTGAAGCTGCTTTTAAGTTCGTTCTGAAATCTCTTTTGCATTGGTCTTTTAGAAATATCTTTAGGGAAAAAAACACGCCCCTCCTTTATCATTTTATCCATTGACTCAGGTATAAAAGCCCAAACTCGGTTTTGATTTACTGAATAAACATCTCCCGTGTTGGGATCAACCAGATCATATGCTTGATTTGGGCGCATAGCCGCTGTCATACCAACAGTTAAGTCACCTAATACCCACGGGCCTCTTACATCACCATCAGGATTTGAATAGTTTTTAAAGTCTTTGGCGTATCCTGCAAATCCGCTAAGTTGCCCATTTTGATAACAAATTACATATTCATGATCAGTTGAAACATTATTGTTTGCCATAGCCGATGAAGCTCTACGCTTCCAAATTAACTGACCAACAAAATTATCTTCCCCAAAAATCTCATCACACAATCGATTGAGATTAGCCAGCTCATTATCATCAATCGAAATAAAAATAACCCCGTCGTCCCGCAGCAAATTCCGCGCGAGCTTCAAACGCGCATACATCATGCTTAACCAATCCGAATGAAACCGACCGTTGGATTCGTTGTTTGCTACCATCCGGTTACTGGTTTCGTCCTTCTGATTTGACCGCTCTAAATAGGCTTCGGTATTCTCCGCAAAGTCGTCCTCGTAGATAAAATCATTGCCCGTGTTATATGGCGGGTCGATATAAATCATCTTGACCTTACCCAGATAGGTTTCCTGCAACAGCTTCAGCGCGTCCAGATTATCGCCTTCGATAAACAGGTTTTGTGTGCTGTCAAAATCAACGCTTTCCTCACGACAAGGGCGCAAGGTTTTAGCAATCGGGGCATTGGCAGTCAATAAGGCTTCACGCTTGCCCGGCCAGTTGATCTGGTAACGCTCTTGCGGTCCGTCAACAACGAACGTAGATAGCTCTTGCCGCAGTTGGTCGAAGTCGATGGCATATTTCAAGGATGAAGGCTGAGGGATGAAGGATGAATTTTCACTCCCTCGTTCATCCTTCATCTTTCCACCTTCATCCTTTATTTCTGTCACACAGTTGGGAAACAGTGCAGCCAGTTTCGCGATATTTTCTTGAGTGAAATCAGGGCTGTGCAGGTTCAGTTTTTCCATGATGTTCGTTAATCCTGGGCGCAGTTAGCGTTTCTAGTCGTTTATTGAGGTGGGATAGCATGATCGGTCGTTTGAAACTCGACTGCGTTCATGTTTATGCCTCTATTTATTGGTGGAGGGTTAGGTTAAGTTTGCTTTTAAGCCGTTGGCTAGAATCAATTCCATTGAGCTGGAGTCGGCAAGTTGCACACATTCAATTGAGGCGTTTATGTATGTTTCTGGTTTGATGCCTGAATAATCAATATAAGAGTAGTCATTTGATAGGGCAATCATGTCGAAAAATAAACGCGTGATCCGTCCGTTTAATTCGCAAAATGGGTGCAGGGCGATTAACTCACATTTGAAATGTGCTAATTGCCGCGCAAACTCAACTTTAGAACGGTCGAATTTTTTCAAATAGTTCACTTTTTCTAACTCGGTAAAGATTTTATGTGAACTACTGGCAACGTAAGCGCCAAGACAAAAGCGGCTTGTTCCTTTGGACATATTGAACTGTCGATAGTCTCCAGCCCATTCGTACAAACCTTCAAAGGTTCTCCGGTGTAATGCTTTAAAATAAGCTTCGTCAAATAGAGTATCTTCATCCAATTCTTGGTAAAAAACTTGATAAGCTTCTTCAAGCAATTCACGTTCTAATTCGTGCAATTCTTCTGTGTTGGTTATACCGGGTTTATTATGCGGTATATCGGTACCATTAATGTAAATTGCACTACTTTCCAGGAGATACTTGGATGCCATATTGTTGCCGTAATTGCTGGACCTTTTGAATGACTTCCGCTGTGGCGGGCTTATAACCTTCTATGGCTTGGGTTGTTTGAATAATCTTTTTAAGTGCCGATAGGTTAAGCGGGTTTTTATTCATTGTTTAACGTCCTCGTTAGTTATATAAATTTAGACCAAATGTATTTCCAGGCGTTTACCCAATGCTTGGGCATATTTCCTCAAGGTCTCAATTGACGGCGAATGCTTACCGGAGGCTAGTGAGTTTTCCAGCCTCGCCACCGCTGGAGCTTGGGTTCCCATGCGTTCGGCAACTTGCGCCTGAGTGAGTCCCGCTTCTTTGCGGGCGCTGAGCATTTCGTCGAGTAGGGCGTATTCAATGGCGCCAACATCAAAAGCCGCTTGCACATCAGGATTTGCCAATAGCTGCTTGCGGAATGCCGCATCATGGGGAACAGGTTGATAAGTGTCGTTAGCCATTTTTAACCTCTTTAAGTCGTTTTCGGGCAATTTTAAAGATGTTGAATCAAGTCAGTCAAGTGGATGTAGTCAGCTAATATGCCGGGCGGTAATGACATGACCTGTTGCCTGATCCGTTCGTTGTAGTAGCCTATTGTATAGTTCATAGTGCTATTATAACAAATTTGTTATTTTTATAGCTCCTAATTTCACTCTACACTTTTTAATTTTTCCAGCGCTGCTTGCAATACTCTAAGCTGCGCATTCAATTCCACCTTGCGGTTAAATTGTTGTTCTTTTTGCAAGCGGGCTTCCATTTTGCGGCATTCGTTTTGTTTACTCCGAATCTGCCCCAGTCGTTCCACTTGAGCTTTAAGGGTTTCCCCTGCTCGCGGTGGCAGCGGCAGGAGTCGTCTTAACATTTGCTCATAAAGCCCGGCCAAATCCAGTGCAACGGGCAGCTCAGCGCGTTCTGTATCATTGGGCAGCCAGTCGGTCTCGAAGTAGCCATCAACCACCCATTTACTGACATCGGCATCACTGGGGCGCTTGTAAGCTGCTTTAGATTTGATGCGGTCTTCAAAAGTGAGTTGGTAAATGATGGGGAAAGGAATGGCTTGGTCAATACAACGCAAGACATCCTCGCTAAGTTCCGGCGTTTTTAGTGCAATGGCAAAAATCTGGATTTCCGGTACGCCAGGTCGGGCGGGCAAGTTTACCGTTTCAGGAGCCAATTTGTATTGCCAAACAATCTTGTCTACCTGCGTGACAAATTGCTCTCGCACGGCGCTATTCGGCTTTGCGTGCTCATAGATTTTATTCTTGGGTAATGGGCGCTCGAATGCCGCTTGTTTGGGGTAGTTGAAGAGCAAGGATGAATTAGGAAGGATGAAGGATGAAATCATTGCGCTCTCTTTTCATCCTTCAGCCTTCTACCTTCATCCTTCACTCTTCTGCCTTCCGCCTTAACTTTTTTAACGCAGGTGGTCAGAATGGCCATGAGTTCATCGGCTTCAGTCATCAACGGCATAAGCTTTTCGGGGGTAAAGATATGTGCTTCAGCTAATAGCTCTAGCCAGTAACAGCTTTCTTCCAGCTCTTGCATCCCACCTTCAAGTTTACTGATAAATTCTGCATTTGAACGGGCACGAATGCCTTCGCGATAGTGTGCGCCAACCGAAGTGCCAGAACGAAGTAATTGTTTGCCTAAGACTTGCGCCTCAGTACTGGTAGGCAACGAAGAATACAAGCGAATAATCCGTAGGGCAAACTCTTTGGTTCTGATTCGCAAAGCTTTCATTCAGCCTTCATCCTTCCACCTTCATCCTTGTTTTGAATAACAATAAAAGCAATGAGTTCAAAATCATCCAGGCCGGCAATGGTGTTAATCAGCGCCGTGGTGCGACCGCCGCTAAACAGGCTGTCGAGGTCTTTGTCTTCCTGCACATCGATCATGGAACGAATGGCTTTGCCTAGCAAATCGGAATAGACCAGCATGTTGCGACCGTCTGCGGTGTTCTGATTAAATAGCTGGCAAACATCAGGGATAGGCTGATTTTGGCCTTTGCAAACGCTGCGCACTAAGTCGAGCAGACGTTTAACTTCGGTGTGGTTGGTAATCACATCGCCATTCTGGCCGATATAAACAAGGTAATACGGATGCAGGCGGTTTTGTTGGTTGACGTTGACGCCCTGATTTAGGTTATGCAAGGTAAAAATGACACCCGGCAATAAGCCATGCTCTGGAGCGGCAGGCACGACAGCGTGCATACCGCTGGGTACACCGGCCATGTCGCCATTGGCTTTTACATAATTGAGCAAATCCATACGAAAATCATTGAGGCCGAGGTCAGTAATGGAGACACCGGTTTTGAGGTCTTCCATTTCGATAACCTCTTCCTGCAAGCGCCGTAGTTGCTCCCTGCGATAAGACACATCATTAGATTGAGCGCTTAGCACGTTGTCATCTCCAGTCGCGGTGACATCGGCAATCACCATGCGGTTTTCGACACGCTCTTTGAGGTTGATGTATTCGTCGAGGGTAATATCCGGCCAGTAATTGACCAATTGAATGCTGGCGTTCTGCGAGCCAATACGATCAATACGCCCGAAACGCTGAATAATGCGCACGGGATTCCAATGAATATCGTAATTGATCAGGTAGTCGCAATCCTGGAGGTTTTGGCCTTCAGAGATGCAATCCGTACCGATAAGAATATCAATCTCGCCCGGCTCATTCGGAAAAATAGCGGCTTTTTCTTTTGAACGTGGGGAAAAGAGCGTCAGCAGGGATTGGAAGTCATAGTTTTGTTTGAGTGTGGATTTTGGGCTGTCACCGCCGGTGACTTTTCCTGTGTGCAACTGGTGACTTTGCAGCAGACTGGCGGCAATATGCTCATACAGATAGTTGGCGGTATCGGCAAAAGCAGTGAAAATCAGAATCTTCTTGTTGCCTGGATTAATGGGCGCAGCCAGCTTGTTGTCAATTTGGGCTTTTAGATGTTGAAGCTTGGCATCTTCAGCGGGTTTAATTTTATTCATTTCCGCCAGGAGAGCATCAATGACAAAAAGATCGGCCTGAAGGGCGTGTTCCCACGATGGCAAATCCATGTCGGACAAGCTGATTTGTATCTTTCCGCCAATCTTGACATCGTCTGGCTCGGGAAAATCGTCTTCGTCTGGCTCGGCATTTTCGTAGGCCGCAGCAAGGTCTGCAAAGCGAATATCCTTGCCGGTTTTCTTGTAATCGCTGATTTTTAAGAGCGTGCCGAGATGCTTATCTTTTAGTTTTTGCAGGGTCAACCGGAAAGCTTGGACAGAGCTTTCAAGGCGCTTGAGCAAATTGATCGTCATTAACGCCTGTAGGCTTTTTTCGCGATCCGCCTGTTTAAGTTTGCCTTTGCCCCCACTTACCTGAGTGTCATATTGCTCTTCATATTTAGCCAGCCGACTGGGTAAGATGTAGCTGATAGGCGCATAGACGGCCAATTGCAACAAAGACAGTTGTGCGAAAATTTCATTAAATCCTAGTATGTCAGTTCTGCTTGTCAGCGGACAGTGAAATGAAAGCGGTTTACGGCGCTCAGGGAATTTACCAATGTCCGTAGTGTCGTAAAAGGTCTCAATATGCTTGCGCGATCGGGCAATGGTCACGCTATCCAGTAGCTCAAAAAAGTCAAAGTCCAAAGCGCCTAAAATGGCTTTGGCAGTACGCTCTTCAGGTGGCAGGTTAGACCATGAATTGAAGCTTGCTTGCGCCCTACGAAAAATCTCATCGATGTTTTTATTGGTTCGTAGCTTTTTACTAAGAATTTCTTGATCGCCTTCATAAGCAAGCGCGAGTTGATTGCGCAGGTCATTGAAGCGATTGTTGACTGGGGTGGCGGAGAGCATCAGCACTTTGGTTTTAACACCTTCCTTGATAACGGCATTCATCAATTTTTGATAGCGCGTTTCCCGGTCTTTGAAAGCATCGTTGTTGCGGAAGTTATGCGATTCATCGATGACGACCAGATCGTAGTTACCCCAGTTGATACGGTTGAGCGGTGTGCCAAAAGATTCGCCGCTGGTTCTTTGCAAGTCGGTGTGGCAAAGCACGTCGTAATTGAAGCGGTCTTTGGCAAAAATATTGGTTTTGAGATTGCGGTTATAGTTCAACCAGTTGTCGGCCAGTTTTTTGGGGCAAAGCACCAGGACAGAACGATTGCGCAGCTCGTAATATTTAACAACGGCAAGAGCGGTAAAGGTTTTCCCCAAGCCCACACTGTCCGCGAGAATGCAGCCGCTATAAGTTTCCAGTTTGTTGATGATGCCGGTAGCCGCGTCTTTTTGAAAATTGAAGAGCTTTTGCCAAATCAGGCTGTCCTGATAACCGGTGCGATCGTTGGGCAGCACATCTTCGTTCAGGTCTTCCAGAAACTCATTAAAGATATTGTAGAGCATCAAAAAGTAGATACGCTCTGGCGAGTTTTCCTGATAAACAGAGGCGATATGATCGCAGAGACGTGAGGTAACATCTTCCAGCTTCTCGGTATCATTCCAGATTTGATCGAAGAGGTTCAGGTAAGTCGAAGTGATTGCCGGCTCGTCCATTTTGTTGACGAGATTCGATACTGCGTCACCTTGCTGATAGCCAAGATCGACGGCAGTAAAACCATGCAGCGGGAGGTAAACCGCATCTGATTCGTTACCTTGCACACAGGCAAATTGCTGCATAGGCGCTTTGCCACGATTAGAACGGAAATTGGCTTTGCGGCGCATCCAGTCTGCGCATTCTTTGGCGATAGCCCGTTGTGTCAGTTTATTCTTGAGCTGAATTTCAAAATCACTGCCATAAAAGCTACGTTCCCGTTCGGCTTTGGGAATATGAAACTCGCGGCGTTCTTTTTTGATTTTGTCCGTTACCTCATTGGGCACAAAGGTTGGCGAGGTAAAAATGAATTCAAGAGAAGCAATATTTTCCAGTTCCTTCTTTAATGCCTCGAAGGCATAAATTGAAAAGCAGGATGCGGCTATCTTTAACTTTGAACCCGGTTTTATCGTCTGTTTGAGGTTATCGCCGAGCAGGTGATTTATGTTATCGATGATTTCCATGTTTTTTATCAGGCTGATAACTCAATTAATAAACTGCTAAAGCACATCAAGCCGAATGCTAAAAAAACATGGATGGGGGGTTATTTTTCAATCAAGACAATCGCCTGTACCGCAATACCTTCTTTACGACCTTCAAACCCCAGCTTTTCTGTGGTGGTGGCTTTGACATTAATGCAATCAATTTCCACATTCAAATCATCGGCGATATTGCTGCACATCGGGGCAATATAAGGCGCCATTTTGGGTGCCTGGGCAATGATAGTCATATCGGCATTCACCAGTTGATACCCCTTGTCCTGTATGATGCCGTAGACATGACGCAATAATACACGGCTGTCTGCGCCTTTAAATTCAGGATCGGTATCAGGGAAATGCTTGCCTATATCGCCCAAGGCTGCCGCGCCCAGCAAGGCATCACATAGGGCATGAAGCACCACATCGCCATCCGAATGCGCTTCCAGGCCTTGTTCATAGTCTATTTTCACACCGCCTAAAATAATGTGATCGCCTTCGTTAAAACGATGGACATCATAGCCCTGCCCTACTCTAATCATGTTGCTGCTCCATATAAAATTCTGCTAAAGCCAAGTCTTCAGGCCGGGTTATTTTTATATTATCAGGACGGCCTTCGACAATTTTCGGTTGTAAACCTTGTAATTCCAGGGCACTGGCTTCATCGGTTATGGCTGGGTTACCTTGCGCTGATTCCAGCGCGCCCTTTAACAGGCCGTAACGAAACATCTGCGGTGTTAAAGCCCGCCAGATATGGCTTCTATCCAACGTGCCGGCGATACTATTACCTTGGACATTTTTTAAGGTGTCGTGCGACGATAAAGCAAGAATTCCGCCCACCGCGTCGTTTACCAACGAGTTAATAAGATGGTGTATGTCCGACGCCGTGATACAAGGTCTGGCGGCATCATGCACCAGCACCCAGTCAGTATCCGAGGCTAATGCGCGTATCGATTTTAACGCGGAAAGCACGGAATCCGCGCGCTCTTTGCCACCTGGGGCGGTAATTATCTTATCATGAGCAGACACTTCCAGCTCTGGCCAGTAAGGGTCCTCTTCTGAAATTGCGACTGCAATCGCGGCAAAAACATCAGCATTTAACAAGCGTAACAAGGTATGCTCGATGACCGTTTTACCGGCAAGCTCCAGATATTGTTTGGGCCGGTCTGCGTTCATGCGTTTGCCAACACCTGCCGCAGGAACAACCGCCCAGAAATTTATTGAATCAGTCATTGGTAAAATACTATTAACTATCTTTGCTGGTCCCCAGCTGACAACTGTTTTTCCAAAGCTTCCATGCGTTCATGCAAGCGTGCCAACTCATGGAGAATCTGATTTTCTTCGGTCTCGATACGGCTGGTTTCCCGTTCGAGTTTACGCACATCCTGTCCCCAGGTATCAATGTTTTTGCCAATGAGCGTTACCGACAAGATTGCAGTAAACAGCGAGAACAGAGTCAATCCGAATAAAATCAGGGAGGACGACAGCAAACGACCCAAAAACGAGGTCGGCACGACATCACCAAAACCCACATGAGTCATGGTGACCCAGGCGGACCATATCCCATCAAGCAGCGAATGGATATTAGGATCAATGATATAAAGAATTAATCCGGAAGCGATGGAAACCGCAAAAGCAAGGATCAGCAAATAAACCAGGCTTCGTTTACCCCTCAAGTCATTCAGCAGGTTTTTGAACACATTCAATGATTCGCTGAGTATCTGTAATAATTTCATATAGTTCTCTTTATTTTCAACAGGATGGTTATATTTTAAAAAAGAAAAGGCGCAAGGCTAAAAGTGCATTTCCACCTTTAGCCTTGCGCCTTTAGCCTTGCTTCTACTTCACTCCAGAACCTGAAAAAACGTCTCGCCCTCTTTTATCATTCCTAATTCATCGCGGGCTCGCTCTTCCACCGCTTCCTGTCCTTTTCTCAAGTCTTCAACTTCAGCATAAAGCGCTTCATTGCGTTCCTTTTTTTCTTCTACTTGTGCCTGAAGGTCATCAAGACGCTGTTGATAGGCTTTTATCTCCTCAATTCCGCCATCGCCATACCATAAACGGTATTGAAGCAGAATAATCAACAGAAAAATGACTGAAAGAAGAATTTTCATTGCTAAGGTAAAAGTAATTTCCGGCTTATGCAGCTTCATGATTGAGTATTTATTCGGCGGTATATATTTAATACTTTTTTATGGCGTCAGGCGCAAGATACATTTTTCGTTTTGCGCCTTTCACCTTGTTCCTTAAAAGTTTTAAAGCATTCTAAAGGCGCTTCGGCCTGCGTATTTTGCGAAACTGCCCAATTCTTCTTCAATTTTCATCAGGCGGTTATATTTGGCAACGCGGTCAGAACGGCTTAATGAACCGGTTTTAATTTGACCAGTACCGGTTGCTACTGCTAAATCAGCAATGGTAACGTCTTCGGTTTCGCCTGAACGATGCGACATAACCGCCGTGTATGAGGCCTTATGGGCCATATCCACCGCAGCCAGGGTTTCGGTCAAGGTACCGATTTGATTCACTTTAATCAGTATGGAATTGGCGATATTTCTTTCAATACCTTTTTGCAAAATCGCCGGGTTAGTCACAAATAAATCATCACCCACTAGCTGAATGCGTCCACCCAGCTTTTCGGTCATCAGTTTCCAGCCGTCCCAGTCGTTTTCATCAAAGCCATCTTCAATGCTGATAATCGGATAACGATCAACCCAATCAACAAAGAAATCAGCCATTTGTGCTGAACTGTAGGTTTTACCTTCAGACGCCAGATTATAAATGCCGTCTGCATAATATTCTGAGGCTGCTGCGTCCAGGCCCAGGTATATATCTACACCCGGCTTGTAACCCGCTTGCTCTATCGCTTGCAGAATCACGCTGATGGCTTCTTCGTTTGAAGAAAGATTGGGTGCAAAACCGCCTTCATCACCGACTGTAGTCGCTAATCCTTTTGCTTTTAATACCTTGCTCAGGTTATGAAACACTTCCGCGCCATAACGAATGGCTTCACGGAAAGTCGGTGCGCCCACAGGCAAAATCATAAACTCTTGCAAGTCTACGCTGTTATCGGCATGTGAACCGCCGTTGATGATGTTCATCATCGGCACGGGCATGATGAATTCGCCTGAGGTATTTAAATGGCGATATAAAGGTTGACCCGCTTCTTTTGCCGCTGCATGTGCAGCCGCCATGGAAACTGCCAGCATCGCATTGGCGCCAAGACGGGCTTTAGTGTCCGTGCCGTCCAGGGCAATCATTTTGTTATCAATACCCGCTTGATCTGCGACATCCATACCGACTATCGCGGAACGAATTTCAGTTTTGACGTTATTAACCGCTTTTAATACGCCTTTACCCAGGTAACGGGCCTTATCGCCATCACGTAATTCGATGGCTTCGCGCTCGCCTGTTGATGCGCCGGAAGGCACCATGGCACTGCCAACCACTCCGGAAGCCAAAACTACATCAGCTTCCACGGTCGGGTTACCGCGTGAATCTAAAATTTCTCTTGCACGAATATCTATTATTGCAGCCATTTTTTTTCCTATAGTGTTGTTTCTATCAGGGTTTGTGCTTTTACAGCCCTGTCGATGGTTAATAAAACTTCTAATAATTCTTGCATTCTGTATAAAGGCCAGGCATTTGGGCCGTCACTTTTTGCTTCCGCCGGATTAGGATGCGTTTCCATAAACAGTCCGGCAATACCCACGGCTACTGCTGCTCGGGCCAATACAGGTACAAATTCACGCTGTCCGCCCGAGCAGGTGCCTTGTCCGCCGGGTAATTGCACCGAATGAGTCGCATCAAAAACCACCGGGCAATGGGTGTCTCGCATGACTGCCAGAGACCGCATATCGGAAACCAGGTTGTTATAGCCGAAGGAAACGCCTCGTTCACAAACCATAATCCGCTGGTTTCCGGTGGCTTTGGCTTTATTAGCCACATGCACCATATCCCAGGGCGCAAGAAACTGGCCCTTTTTGATATTGACGGGTATGCCTTGCGAGGCAACCGCTTGAATAAAGTTGGTTTGCCGGCATAAAAACGCGGGCGTTTGCATGACATCAACAATAGCGGCTACTTCGTCTAATGGCGTGTCTTCATGTACATCGGTCAATACAGGCACACCGATTTGTTTTTTTACTTTCGCTAAAATTTCCAATCCGCGTTCTACACCTAAACCGCGAAAACTTTCGTGTGATGAGCGATTAGCTTTATCAAACGAAGATTTGTAAATAAAAGGTATATTTAATGCTGTTGTTAATTCTTTCAGATAGCCAGCCGTATCCAGTGCCATTTGCTCACTTTCAATAACGCACGGGCCAGCAATTAAAAAAAACGGCTGATTTAAACCGGCTTCAAAGCCACATAATTGCATAAGGATTCTCTATTTTAGTAAAAGCGTTGAAGGAGATTCATAACTCTTGTCTTGCAACATCAATGAGGTTGATTGTTGTCAATGTGTTCAATGTATATCACTTGGGATAGTAAAATAAATCCTGCCAATCTATGCTAACCGAGGTAACTAACAGCGGCTGGATTTTTTCTTCGGCTTTAGGGCGTAAATGCAAGCGGTAATAATCGCTATCCGGCTGTTGATAAATATCCAGGCGTTTTTCTTTTATATCAAACACCCAAACTTCGGGAATTT
The DNA here is from genome assembly GCA_038319065.1 of Methylococcales bacterium. GTDB lineage: Bacteria > Pseudomonadota > Gammaproteobacteria > Methylococcales > Methylomonadaceae > Methylobacter_C. Next base: position 973 of record JBBQCU010000038.1, on the reverse strand, counting down.
GATGTTTCGCATAGAGAGGTAATTTGATATTGCGGTCATAATGCAAAGAAGTATCGGCGACCTCGACCAGCAGCAATACATCTTCCGCGGTAGGGTGCTGTTCTCGGTAATTGTTGTCTTTGACCAAGGCAATATCGGGCTCCGGTTCTGAAAAATCTGATAAATGAACAGGATTCTGAATGCGAACGCGGATGCCGTCATCGGCTTGTTTAAAAAATAATCGCGCCAACCGATCAATATAATCGGCATGAAAACTACCTATGGGTGCCATATCAAAGAGTTCTCCATTGATTAATTCTACATGCTCGTCTTCACTCAGGATGCCGGCTTGCGCCATACGGTAATAGTCACTGACACTGAGTAAATGGTGCTGGATAGCTGTTGATATGGACATAGGCTTATGCTTTCTATTGTGGCGATAATTTTTCGGTGTGTTGTTGCATTATTTCATAGTTAAGCTCAATTAATCTTTCAAATTCTTTACAACTCAATTCGTTCAGGAAACTCAGGCACTAATACCGAACGCATTAATTGCTGTTCAGCGTTAAAAAAACTCACAACACCATTTTCGTTACACATCCACACTTCTTGCCAATTCATAGTATTTCACCTCTCAAAAACGCACTGACATCCTCATTAATCACGCGCTCATAAATCTCATTAACCGGCAGCGTTAAATCAATCGCGGCAAACGTCACCTCATCGCCCATAAAATAATGCTCGGACACCCAGCCTTCACTACGGCGGCATACTTCTACATCGACTATATCCTGCTCAATCAACACATATTCCTGCAAACTGGGCAATGTTTTATACAGCCGCCTCTTCGTGGTTTCGTCTTTTCTACGAGTAGATTTTGACAACACTTCGACAATAATCACCGGTTGCCCGGTGTAATAGGTATTTTCCATATCATCCTGACAAGTCACGATCACGTCAGGATAAAAAAAGGCCAAGTCACCAATTCTTATTT
>JBBQCU010000037.1:0-13114 GCA_038319065.1 Methylococcales bacterium | reverse complement strand
ATGGACTATACAAAACCTTTCAATAAATGGCATCAAGCCGAAAATAGCAGTACAATTTATCCAAGCAGAGTAAAGATGTTGAACGAGTGGAAGTCCCGGTTATCAATGTTGTAGTTCTGTGTTAACCGTAAGTTTTAATTTTAGGAGTTTTCAACATGGCAACAGGCACTGTAAAGTGGTTTAACAACACTAAAGGTTTTGGTTTTATAGCACCTTCTGATGGCGGTGAAGATGTTTTCGTTCATCATTCCGTTATTCAGGGTGAGGGTTTTAAAACTTTAACCGAAGGCCAAACCGTGACTTTTGACATCGAATCCGGTCCAAAAGGCTTAACTGCTGTTAATGTTTATCCCAAGTAAGAGATAACCCTTTAGCTTTAAAAAAGGCTCTTGTGAAATTTCACAAGAGCCTTTTTTATGCCTTCCGGTTTTGCGTGAAGTATTTTTAAAAATTATTTTAAAGGCCGGCCCTTAGCGTCTTTATTGATATTACCGGTAAACAGCAGAACGGCTTCTATAAAACCCCAGAGGGCGCCATAGCCAACAGTTGCCGCGGTCAAAGCTAGCTGGGCAAGGCCAAGCCAATAAAATCCCAAATAAAATCGATGTAGCCCGGTAAAGCCTAAAAATAATGCCAACACCGCCGCGACATATTTATATTTAACTGCCTTGGGCGGAGCCAAATATGCGCCCACTAAGGTAATTTTTCGCGCAACCGTGCCTTCTGTGTCAAAGTTGACGTCATCGCCTGGGTCAGGCAGCACTTGAGCTATCCAATCATCCAAATGGAACGTATAAGAGTTTTCTTCGCTTTTTACTTTCCCGGTTTGGCTATCGGGATCATAACTTTCAATATGTCCAATCATTTATTTACCTTAAATCAATCATCCTGCAAACGCACAGCCAACACATCACAAGTAGCATGATGCAGCACCCCATTAGCGGTCGACCCCAGTAACAAAGCCAATCCATGCCGGCCATGTGAACCGACTACAATTAAATCTACCTTGTTTTCTTCCGCAACCCTGATTATCTCAGTCTTGGGATTGCCCATTTCCAGCCATAGCCTATCTTCAGTGACACCCAGCTTTTCAGCCAGCTGGGCCAGTCTCTTTTTTGCCCCAGCCATTAACTCTGCTGTTAAATCCATATTGAAAGGGATATCTGTCCCATAACTCGCATCTGTAATCGGCAAACTATCCACCACGTGAATAATGCTTAATTTTGCCTGATATTTAAGGGCTATATCCTTTGCCCTGTTTGCAACGCCTTCACAGTGTTCGTAAAAATCCACCGCCAATAATATATGTTTATAGTTATCCATGACCCCTCTCTATTTAACGCCGGCAACCTCAGGAAACAATAAAGCCATCACCTGATAAGATCCCAGTAGATATAAAAACGCCAGACCTAAACTAAAACTTAGGCTTTGCTCCAGCGTATTACGAATAATATGCCCGGTAACCGCCCAATGCCAGCAGATTAACCCAAGCATGACCAAAAACACCAAGTATCCGCCATGTCCAGTCTCCATGGAGGCCATGCCGGGCAAGGCAAAAAAACTGATCACCGCATCCGTACCTAATACGGCGGATAGTGCCTGATACAGCCTCCCTAGCTTTCTGGACAGATATAACAGTGTCCAGAAAAATACAGCCACCAGTAAAATTTCGGTAATAATCTGTAACAATACAGTAAGCCAATCGAAGTGGAGGCTTAAAATTAATACCCGGATACTGATATAAATGACTAACAATATCCCCAACAGAAATACGGAATAAGGTAAATCCTGAGGCCCTTTTTTAAACAGGCAAATATCAAATAATAGTTTTAAGATGTCAAACATCAGTTTTACCTCTATGGTGCATTTTCCATCTCTGTTTTTGGATGTCGAACTTATCAGGTGCCGGGTAAAAGATTCAAGGCGCAAGTGTTTTCAATCGCCTTGAACCTTTAAACTTGAACCTCACCCAGCTTTTCTTCCGCGGCCATCCACGCTGTTTCCGCCTCATCCAGCGCCTTATCGACCAGTATTTTTCTTTCCATCAATTGTTTTAATTGGGCTTTTTCCGATTCGGCATAAATCGCAGGATCAGCCAATTGATGTTCCAGTTGCCGTTGTTCATTATGATACTTTTCAACAGCCATTTCCGCTTTTTTCAGCGCATCAAACAAAGGTTTATGTTTTTGCCTGCGTTCTGCATCCAGTTTTCTTTGGTCTTTGCGGGATACCGTTGGTGCAGCCTCGTCCACGGTTTTATCATCGGCTTTTTTCTGTTCGGCCAACCATAAGCGGTAATCGTCAAGATCGCCATCAAAGGTCTGAACTTTACCACCGGCGACTAATAATAACTGATCTGTAACCGAGCGCAATAAATGCCGGTCGTGTGAGACCACTACGATAGCGCCCTGGTAGTCCTGAAGCGCCACACTCAAGGCATGGCGCATTTCCAGGTCCAAATGGTTGGTCGGCTCATCCAGCAGCAACAGGTTAGGATTTTGATAAACCAGCAACGCTAAAACCAGACGCGCTTTTTCACCGCCCGAAAAAGGTTTGACCGCTTGTAAAACCTTATCGCCCTGAAAATCAAAACCGCCCAGGAAATTGCGCAACTCTTTTTCAGTGGCCTGTTTGTCTATCTTCTGTAAATGCCATAGAGGACTTTCATCAAGTTGTAATTGTTCAAGCTGATGCTGGGCAAAATACCCGATTTTCAAGGCTTCCGCTTCCTGTCTTTTACCCGATAACGGCAACATTTCACCCGCCAGGACTTTAATTAAACTGGATTTTCCCGCACCGTTCGGCCCCAATAGTCCAATACGATCGCCCGGCGAAATCGATAACCCCGCTTGTTTAATTACACAGGTTGTCCCATAACCAATATCAACTTTATCCAAAGTCAATAAAGGATTAGGCATTTTCCCCGGCTTGGCAAAACTGAAATCAAACGGCGAATCAACATGCGCCATCGCAATTAATTCCATGCGCTCCAGGGCTTTAATACGGCTTTGTGCTTGCCGCGCTTTCGTGGCCTGTGCTTTAAACCGGTCAACAAAGCTTTGAATATGGGCAATTTCGCGTTGCTGTTTCTGGTAAGCCGATTGTTGTTGAGCCAGTTTCTCGGCACGCATTTTTTCAAAGGCTGAATAATTGCCGGTATATATTTCGGCTTTATTCTGCTCGATATGCACGATGTGATCGGTGATGGTATCGAGAAAGTCCCGGTCATGAGAAATCAACAATAAGGTGCCGGGGTATTTACATAACCAGTCCTGCAGCCAGATAACCGCATCCAGATCCAGATGGTTAGTCGGCTCATCCAGCAACAACACATCGGAACGGCACATCAAAGCTTGGGCCAGATTAAGACGCATACGCCAACCGCCGGAAAACGAATTGACGGCGTTTTGCTCCTGATCCGCGGTAAAGCCCAAACCGTTCATTAATCGTGATGCCCTGGCTTGAGCGGTATAACCGCCGATGGTATCCAAGGCGGCATGTAATTCAGCCTGTTTTAAGCCGTTGTCTGTTTGTTCGGCAATGATCAACTGGTTTTGTAAGCGTCTTAATTCCTGGTCGCCATCGATCACATAATCAATAGCAGAAGTGGAAACAGCGGGCGTTTCCTGGGCAACATGGGCGATTTCCAGATTCGGCGGCATGGAAAAATCGCCTTCATCCAAAAGCAGTTCATTCTTGACCAGCGCAAATAAACTGGATTTACCTGCGCCATTGGCACCCGTAAAGCCGGCTTTTTGGCCTTTGTGGATAGTAAAAGAAGAGTTGGCAAACAGCACCCGCGCGCCGCGCCGCAGGGCTATATTTTTAAAGTTTAGCATTAAGGTTCAAGGTGAAAGGTTCAAGGTAATGCTTGTAGGATGGATAGAGGCGATAGCCGAAACCCATCATGATCAATCAATTATGCGATAGGTTTCGCATTGCTTTACCCATCCTATGCGCTAATCAACTGTCCAACCAGCCGTAATCAACTCATCGATAGTGGTATAGAGATATTCAGTGTTAGCTTTCTCGTCTTGAATTAACCATTTTTTAGCCGTCCAATCTGTTACATGTATTGTCCCGAAGTGGCCATTAAAGTTTTTCATATAGATAAACTCATCATGTGGAACAAAGCCTCCGTTTAATACATTACGAGTTTCTTCTATCAGTGTGTCTGACCAAGTATTACTGGTGCTTGTGTTCAATATAGATTTCAATTCGTCAATCGAGAAGCGGGACTCCGAAACCGTCAACATTCCAATTTTATTTAGCTTTGGGTATCGCACATCATTTTTCGGTACCACATACAACCACTGAACTTTGCGCAAGTGAAGATAAACTTCACTTGTACTTTTGTATAGCCCTAATTCATTATGAAAATCAGGGGCATAACCGCTAACAATCTTCCCGACTAATAAATAACCCGTCGCAGAAGATGGGCTTATAACCCAGTCATCGTTTTTCATTTCAAAGGCAAAATTCCAAAGGGCATTCGCTTGAGCAGTAGTATCATTGGGATACACTTTACGGAACTTCGAAAGGTAATTCATGTAATCGTTTTCATACAGTTTCATGTCACCAACTGCTGGCCAGCCAATCGCTATATAACCTTCGGTATTTGGTTTTGGAGGAAATGGCCCTTTTTGTGAATTAAAGGCTTCTAATTGATAGCCCCTTTCACCGACAAAAACGCCCCAAACCTTATTTTGTTGCTCTGACATATCGTTTTCCACATAATTATTTTTGGAATAGCAATATTAATATCAAAAAGACATGTTGTAAAGTTGTTTATGATTTGTTTGAGACATGTTTTGTATTTGTCAAAATCAGTCGTGTGGGTAACATTTTTCTGCCCACCTTTTATCGCTGGTTTTTGGTGGGCAAAAAAGCCTGCCCACCCTACACAGCTTCTAAGCAAACCTCTCAATCATCTTTTCCGCTTGCTCGGCAAACTGCTCAAGATTACCTTTTTTCACCTTATCCACGGGAATAACCAGCGCAGCGCTCAAATCAATATAAATATAAACATAGCGTTTGCCGTATTCCACCCTGACCAACTCGGACCAGGCCATTTTATTTTTGCCGCTGGGTGATTTCTCCAGCAGATAATTGGGATTTGCCGGGTCTATGCTCAAGGTATAGGCGCCGAACATATTGCTTTTTTCTTTAGCGGTATAGCTACCAAGAAGCTTACGCTCCCAGCGTGATATAAACGTTCTGGGAATGAGCAGGGACCAGAGAGCCGCAATCACTGCGATATAAGCAGAGGTATTTATATCTTTATAATAAAAATAAAAAAACGCGCTCATAAGTCCCAATACACCCGGCACAATCAAGCGGTTCGTTCTCATATCGTTTTTATATTCATCCGTTTTCATATAACGGGCTTTATTAAAATGAATTAAATCTTCTTCGCCAAATTCGTATTCTATTTCAAACATATTCTTGATCTTTTTGAGGTTGAAAAATTTTTTAGTGCATTTTTATTTTGGTATAAACACTGCGCCGGAAGGCATTGGAAAGCGTCAACATGGCCGTCCTGAAATAGCCATGGATTGCCACCTGGTGCATTTTGTAAAGGGACAGGTAAACCACTTTGGCAATAAACCCGCCGATACTGACCGTACCCATCAAGTTGCCCATCAAATTGCCGACGGTGGTGTATTTGCCCAAAGAAACCAGCGAGCCGTAATCATAATAAACGAAGTTCGCCAGATGTCGGCCTTTTAAGCGATTGACAATGGATTTACATAAAGCGGATGCCTGTTGATGCGCCGCTTGCGCTCGGGGAGGCACATTGCCGTTATGACCTTGCCAGACACAGGCCGCACAATCGCCCATGGCAAAAATGTCATCGTCATTGGTTTTTAAAGTGCTATCCACTACCAGCTGATTGATCTGGTTGGTTTCCAGTCCGTCCAGGTTTTTCATCCAATCCGGCGCTTTAATACCTGCTGCCCAAACTTTCAGGTCGGCTTCAATGAATTCCCCATCATGGGTCGTGATGCCTTCCCTTGTTATTTCAGTGACGCGTCTGCCCATCTTAAGGTCAACACCCAGACTTACAAGTTGCTGTTGCGTGGCGGTTGCCAATTTAAGGGGCAAAGCCGGAAGCAGTTGCGTTGCCGCTTCGATAATGGTCAGTTTCGCTGTGCTCTTTTCATTCAAGCCATAAATCGCCAGCACATTGGTCACTTCGTGCAATTGTGCCGCTAACTCAACACCCGTAGCCCCTGCTCCGACAATTGCGATCGACAAAGGCTTAACATTGGCGCTATCTTTGCCAATATAGCTTTTCAAATAGGATTCAAACAATTGCTTTTGAAATTTAAAAGCTTGCGAGGTGGTATCCAGAAACAGGCAATGTTCCGCGACCCCCTTGATATTAAAGGTATTACTGACGCTGCCGACAGACATGACCAGGGTATCGTAACTAAAGGTACGCCCCGGAATAAGCTCTTCGCCGCTATCACTCAGCGTCGGACTGACATAAATTTCTTTTTTCTTTCTATCCAAACCTTCCATTTTGCCTAATCGGAATTGGAAATGATTGCGATACCCCTGAGGCAGATATTCAACCTGTTCGGATTCATCCAGCGTACCTGCGGCCACTTCGTGCAATAACGGTTTCCAGATATGAGTCGATGCCGCATCAATCAACGTGACTTCGGCAAGGCCTTTGTTGCCTAACTTTTGACCTAAACGGGTAGCCAGCTCAAGCCCTGCGGCCCCGCCGCCAACAATCACTATTTTATGTTTTTCATTATTATTTTTTGCCATCGTACAGCCTTTCCCCCTTGAGTGTGTTTGTGTACTATAACATTATAACTAATCAGTGCCTCGGTGACTGATTTGGCTGGGGTGCTGGCTTTAAAAAATTGCAAATCGTCACAGTCCACAGTATAAATGCCTGATTCCGGTCACCCAATAACGCATAAAAGACACACTAAAGCCCTATGGAGCAACGCAGTACGGCGATTAAATAAGGCCTTCCTCTCTCATTGCTTTTTGAACGGCTGGACGTTCGGAAATTTTATCCGCATACCTTGCAAGTGCCGGCCAATAGGAAATATCAATATTGACATATTGCCCCCAGCTCAGCACGACAAATAAATAGGCGTCAGCCACACTAAAATTCTCGCCAAGTAAAAAGGGTTGTGACGAAAGTTGTTCTGCTGGTGTATCCAGGCGCTTCATCAGTATACCCGTCGCCAGTTGTTTGGCAGCTTCCGTGGCGGCAGGATTAAACAGGGGTGAAAAGCTTTTATGGATTTCGGTTGAAATAAAGTTTAGCCATTGTTGCAATTGATAACGCTCAAATGTATCCACCGGCGGGATCAATTTTTTATCAGGCGCCTGATCGGCAAGATACTGAACAATGGCCGGGCCTTCGGTGAGCCTGTTGCCGTCATCAAGTAACAGAACGGGTACATAACCGTTAGGATTTAACTGCCGAAAATCCTCGCCTGATTCGGTGAGTTTGCTTTCCAAATCAACCTTAATCAGTTCAATGGGAAGTTCTGCTTCACAGGCAACGATATGGGGTGATAGTGAACAGGCGCCTGGGCTGTAATAGAGTTTCATGATTTATTCCTCCGGGTATTAGATAAAAAGGCTGAATCAATCTTTGGTTGCTTCAATCTGAATCGTAATATTGACATCATCAGCCAGTTTCGGCGCATATTTGTCTACGCCAAAATCAGAACGTTTGATTGTGGTCGTTGCATTCGCACCACAGGTGTTCTTCATGGCAATAATATTCATTCCGCAATAAAAATGATCTACCGTCAGATGCACGGGCTTGGAAACACCGTGCAGAGTCAGTATGCCATCCGCGGCAACGAGCTGGGCTTTGTTAAAACTGAGCTTGTCCGATACAAACGTAATCTGTGGGTAACGTTCAGCATCAAGAAAATCCTTGCCGCGTAAATGTTCTTCCAGTTCGGCAAGTCCGGTACTGATTGAGGCCGTTTTGATAGCGATATGAATACTTCCCGTTGCCGATTCGGGATCAAGCAGCACTTTGCCGCTGGTCTGATTAAAACGGCCACGTTGAATTGAAAATCCCATATGATTGATCTCAAAGCTCGGAAAGGTATGCCTGGGATCAACGGTATAAGAAATGGCAGCCGTGGCGGAAAAGCTTAAAGTACTGCCGATAATCAGTGCAAGAATGGATTTTTTCATAATTATTCCTTTCAATAAAATATCTATGAACATCCCGGCTTAATAGCCACAATCGCTAACCAGGGTTGCTCATGAGTTGGTTTGCCTAAAGGCCGGTAATAATAATCGATCACTTCAAATCCTGCCTCCTCCAGAAACAGCTTGCTGGTTTCAAATTGCATGTAATGACCGTATCTTTGCCCTGACCAGCCCTCGTCATTACCGCGAGGGTTGGATAAAAATAAAATACCGCCTGGCCTTAATGCGGTATGTAAATCATAAAGGACTCGTGGCAATTCCGGGCTGGGAACATGAAACAGGGAAGCATTGGCGAAAATGCCGTCAAAAGCTTGTCCGGGCAATGTCAGGCTAAGAAACTTTTGATGAAGAATCCGGCAACCCGTATATTCGCGAGCCATATTGCAAAATACCTCGCTGCCGTCCAGGCCTACCGGCCTGTGGCCCAATGACTTAAAATAACTAACATCCCTTCCGGGTCCGCAGCCAAAGTCTAAAATATCCAGCTTTTTGTCCTTTGGAAACGGCGCTAAAAAGGCTTCATAGTTTTGAGCCACGTCGTGGTCTTTTGTTCCCTGCCAAAATGCTTCGGCATTCTGATCATAATGACCCAGAGTAACCGTTTCTATCTCATTCAGTTCTTCAGTTCTTCGTTCCATAATCTAAAACATTCAAATAGGGAGCAAGGTGCCGTCATTCACATTAATCGTGAAGGCTTGGCCAAAACCAATAACGTATCGCCCGCTTTCCGGACGCAATGAAAATAAATGAAAATCTGATAATGAGCGTAGCATACTGACAACCTCCCCAAATTTTTCCTGAAGTGCTTGTGTCTGGTTAGCATAAATTTCAGTTCCCCTGATTATTTCTTTGACGCTACAGCCTAATACCACCCGTTCTCGTGCAAAAAGGTTACGGGATTCAGATTCCGGACGAATAAACAGTATCGACGCCTGCGGGTTATTCAGCAAATTGTCCGTATGGCAGGCCATCTCACTGACATAGATATAAAAGAGTCCCGCCTGATCACTTACAAAAGGCGCATAACTGATGTCAGGAATACCGTTTGCCGAAGCCGTCGAGAGCAATAGTGTTTGCTGCGACGCGATCAACTCATGATAGCGTTTGGTAAAGTCTTCCAGCTCTTGTTTGCTAATTTCACTCATCGGTTACCCTAGTCAAGCCCGTGATAAATTTATTGTTTTTTTGAAGGATCGTAATCACGGAAATCAATATCAGGAAAAATGTTATCCATGATCTCCAACGCAGTCAAATAGCGTTCGTTTATCTTGTTCTTGCGAATACAGTCGTGTAAATAATTAAATCTTGCCAAGTGATCTGTTATGCGTTTATTTGCATAGTCAATGGTTGTTCCGGATTTCATGATGAAAGGCCAATCAGAGGCTTGGGCCAATAAAATCGATCTGGCTGCCTGATTCAACGCCCTGGTCTGTAATGGGCTGACCGCTAAATCCTGGAGATCTGATGCCAGTTTTTCCATGTCTGCTTCGGCTTTGTGCAGAAAAGGATAGATCCAGTCATTGGCTTCATTGATCCAATAGCTGTAATAACCCTGATCGCCCCAGGTTGATGCTGAGGGAGTGGCTACCTGATTGGATGATTGCTGCTTTAGATAATCATTGCAACTGATGGTCCGGACGCTGCTTGTATTCTCGCTTGCCAAGCGAAGCACCCACTCCAGCCAATGTGGCCCTTCAAACCACCAATGGCCAAAGAGTTCGGCATCGTAAGGGGCTACGATTATCGGTGGTCTATCCATCCAGGTGCCAAGCGCGTCAATTTGCTGTTGACGTTTGTTAATAAAGTCCTGGGCATGTTGCTGCGCTTTGGCTTGGGCTTTTTGGGGGTCGTAAATTTCCTTGGGCAAATCCTTGTCTGTAACACGATAGTATTTGATGCCTGTATTGATCCGGATTTCGCCATCCAGGATATAGGGAGCGATATAATCAAAATCCAGATCGAAACCGATGTCTTTGTAATATTCCCGGTAATCGAAATCGCCAGGATAGCCTTCTTGGGAGCTCCAAACCTGCCTGGATGATTCCGGGTCCCGTGCAAATGCAGCTACGCCATTACCGCAATCCAGCGGCGCATAGACACCATTACGGGGAGGCTGGCTTGCATCCATGATGCCGTGGGTATCGAGAAAAAAGTATTTGATGCCGGCTTCGTCCAGTTTTGTTTCCAGACCCGGGTAGTAAGCACATTCAGGCAGCCAAAATCCAGACGGTGAAAAACCCAGATTCGCTTCGAATGTTTCAACGCCAATCTTGATCTGATTGCGTACCGCTGTTTCGCTGACATTGAGCAACGGCAGAAATCCATGAGTTGCAGCACAGGTTATCAATTCAAGAGTGCCTGCAGAGTGATGCTTTTTGAAAGCGGTCAATAAATCACAGTGATATTGATTCTGATAGGTGTCCAGGCAATTTTGAAAAAAACGGCGGTAAAACTGCGCTAATTTTTGAAATTCAGGTTGTTCCTGCGTTCTGATGATTTCCTTTTCGGTCAGTTCCAGTAATTTATGCAGATACTTCAGATAGCGTGTTTGTAATAATTCATCGCGCAGCATGGATATTAGCGTCGGTGAAAGTGAAATTGTCAGCCGGTAATCCACTCTATCATTCTGCAGCCGGTCAAGTACGCCGATTAGCGGAATGTAGCATTCGTTAATGGCTTCGAATAACCAGTTTTCTTCAAAAAAACTTTCGTGCTCCGGGTGCCGCACATAGGGCAGGTGGGCATGGAGTATAATGCTAAGGAATCCTTGTTTCATTGCAGCTACTAATTATTTCCCTGGCCGGAGGCGCTTTTATTGGTGTAAATGGATGTTTCACGGTTTCCTGTGAAGCCTTGTGAAATGGGCTCAAATACTATCTCACTTTCCTTGAATTTATCCGGCATTGCCTTGCCAGGCGGAACATGAGTGATGTTGGAATAAGCGAATGGGACAAGGCTATTATCTTGATAGCGATTTCCAATTGTAGCGCTGTAATCTGTTTCATGTGCCCGCATTGGTAAATAAATTTTTTGCTGTGCCTGAGCGCTATCAATGGCAACGTCGAACCATGACTTTGTATTGGTGATAGCGTTATTTTCATGTGGCACCGAATAGATTCTTAAGGTCAGTTGATTCCCGGAATCATTTTTTTGTGTTGTGTCAAGTTTGTCATCGCCCAGATTCCAGTAGGCATAGACATGATCGGGGTCGACAGGCAAGAGCACCAGTTCCTGGGTGTTGCTTGATGCTCGAGGCGCGAAGTCTTTTCTGATTTCTTCGCTAATCTCAAACATTTCTTCCGGTGAAAGTTTGTGTTGGTAACCAGGGTTTGAAATTCCGCCGGAAAATTCCGGTGCAAACTCTTGATTAATTTCCTGGCTGATTTCAAGCATTTCTTCCGGCGAAAGCTTGATTTGGGGATTATATCTTGAATGCGAAAATGTCATCACCAGCACTTAAACCGTTCCTATAACTTATCTAATGTTCCTCCATACAGCCATGTAAAATGAATGCAGTGTTTGTTTATTGTCTACGCATATTTATAGCTGATTTTGAAAAGCAATTAAAGCTACAAGTATACGTGGTAAATTAAGCGCTATCATCCAATTTATTATAAAAAACGCTAAACTTTGCCGATTCATTTGCAACAGTTCAAAGAAATCAGGCTCGATTGATTAGCGCAATTGCGTTATTGTATTTAGTTACTGAAATGCTCGATAAAAACAATTTTTTAATTCGCAATATATAAACCTATGGTAGTTCCGTTAAAAATTATAGATATAAAACCCTTTCTTGATGAAGATATAGGTGCCGGTGACTTAACCGCAGCCATTATTCCTGAAGCTGCCCATGCACAAGCGGAGGTGCTTACGCGTGAGGATATGATACTGTGCGGGCAAGCATGGTTTGATGCGGTATTCAAGTCTCTGGATACTAACGTTGATATTATATGGCTGGTGGCTGAAGGGGAGGCCGTTAAAAAAAACACGGCATTATGTAAACTCAGCGGTTCAGCCAGGGGTTTGCTGACAGGTGAACGTACTGCGTTAAATTTTTTACAACTCTTGTCAGCAACGGCAACCGTTGCCAGGCAATATGCGGATGCCGTTGCCGGCACGGATTGCAAAGTGCTCGATACCCGCAAAACCATTCCGGGGCTGAGAAATGCGCAAAAATACGCGGTCGCCTGTGGCGGTTGTTATAATCATCGGATTGGTTTGTATGATGGGGTATTAATCAAGGAAAACCATATCATGGCGGCGGGTACTATCAGCAAGGCCATTCAGACGGCACGGAAATTAACGACGGTGGCGGTGGAAGTGGAGGTTGAATCCATACAGGAATTAATTGAAGCGATTGCGGCCAGGCCGGACCGGATCATGCTTGACAATTTTAGTCTGGAAGAGTTACGAGAAGCGGTAAAATTGAATGCTGGTGCAATAGAACTTGAAGCTTCCGGCAACATCGATCTTGATAATATAAGAACTATTGCTGAAACGGGCGTTGATTTTATTTCAATCGGCGCTTTAACCAAGAATGTTAAGGCTGTTGATTTATCGATGCGAATAAAGCTGGTGGATTATGATTGAAAATCTGGATACATTATTTAAACAAATCACTCTCGGTCTTTATGTGGTCGGAGTGAGTGATGGCGAACGTCAAAATGCCTTTACGGCTGCGTGGGTAATGCAGGTCTCTTTTAATCCGCCCTTATTGGCGATCAGCATAAAACCTGAGCATTATTCATATCAGTTGATGCAAGCTGGTGGGGTCTGTACGGTTAATGTCCTGGGTCAGGATCAATTTGCCATAGCCGAGCATTTTGGCCGTTCAGACAAGGATAAAATGGCTGGTTTCCAATGGCAAAAAGATAAAACCGGTGCGCCGGTTTTATCGGAAAGTCTGGCT
>JBBQCU010000036.1:0-13155 GCA_038319065.1 Methylococcales bacterium | reverse complement strand
AAAAGGACGTGCCGCATATATCAATGCCGACAGTGGAGTATTGGCACTTTTGTCTGGCTTGGATATAGTGCCGGTTCAGCGTAACGCTGGAATTGACGCTTTTTTAAAAATTTCGATTGAAAATTCACCTGTTCCAGTTAGGATTCAGCGGCAAGACGAAAGTCTTTTTGATGCAGCAAACAAATTAGCTAAAGCCGCACAATCCAAGAATGCAATACGCGCTATTTTAGTCAGAACACATGAGGATAACACCCTGTTTCCCGAGGTTGTATTGCCAGAGATCATAATGCTAGTAGATGCAACTGCATTTCAGGTTAATCAAACTATATCAAATTTAATTGATAAATTCGAAACTGGATATACAGCCACTAAAGAAGCCTCACATTACCAAACTGCAAGTGTATAGCCGAACGACAGCTCTCTAAACATTGAATAGTCTGACAAGGGATTTCATCTTCGTTTAATTTGCATATCAAAATCTAATGATTAGAGATTGGATGCACAAACATATTACAACTATCAAACAATGTCCGAAATACAACACGACGAACAAGAACAAATCAAACAACGCCGCAGCAAATTAAACGAGTTGCGGGAAAATGGCGGCATTGCTTTCCCTACTGACTTTCGCCGCAATGTGGTTGCGGGCGAACTCATGGCCGAATACGGTGAAAAGTCCAAAGAAGAATTGGAAGCAGAACCCGTACGAGTAAAACTGGCGGGCAGGATCATGACCCGCCGCGTGATGGGCAAGGCCAGTTTTGCGCATATCCAGGATATGTCCGGCAAAATCCAGCTGTATGTGACTCGCGATGCTTTGCCTGAAGGGTTTTATAACGAACAATTCAAGAAATGGGATATTGGCGACATTATCGGCGCGGAAGGTCTGTTGTTTATCACCCAGACGGGTGAACTGAGTGTTAAGGTTGACGATATTCGTCTGCTAACCAAAGCCTTGCGTCCGCTGCCTGAGAAATTTCATGGCATTGCCGATCAGGAAATCAAATACAGACAACGTTATCTGGATTTGATTATGAGCGAGCAATCGCGCAATACTTTTCTGATACGCTCAAAGATAGTTGCGTATATCCGCCAGTTCCTGATTGATCGCCAATTCCTGGAAGTTGAAACGCCCATGATGCAGGTGATCCCAGGCGGAGCAACGGCGCGTCCTTTTAGCACGTATCATAACGCGCTGGATATGGACATGTTTTTGCGCATTGCCCCTGAGTTGTATTTAAAAAGGCTGGTTGTCGGCGGTTTTGAGCGGGTATTTGAAATTAACCGTAACTTTCGCAACGAAGGTCTATCGACACGTCATAACCCTGAATTTACCATGCTGGAATTTTATCAGGCTTACGCGGAATATCACGATTTAATGGACTTAACCGAAGCGATGCTACGCGGTGTTGCCGAAGAAGTTCTGGGGCAAACAGTGGTCACTTATCAGGGCGAGCAATACGATTTTGGCAAGCCGTTTGATCGAATGACGGTGGTTGAGTCGATCCTGCACTTTAATCCTGACCTGACCGCCAGTGATCTTGAAACCCGTGAAGCGGCAATTATTGTCGCTGAAAATCTGCGTATTCCCGTTAAAGAAGGTTACGGTCTGGGTAAAGTACAAATCGAGATTTTTGAAAAAACGGTGGAAAGCCGCTTGATGAATCCTACCTTCATTACCGCTTATCCTGTAGAGGTTTCACCACTGGCACGACGTAATGACGAGAACCCGCATGTAACGGATCGCTTTGAATTCTTTGTCGGCGGCCGTGAAATCGCTAACGGCTTTACTGAGCTGAATGATGCCGAAGATCAAGCAGCACGCTTTCAAAAACAAGTGGAAGAAAAAGAAGCCGGTGATGATGAAGCCATGCACTTTGACGCGGATTACATCATCGCTCTGGAACACGGAATGCCGCCCACGGCAGGCGAAGGTATCGGTATCGATCGTTTGGTGATGTTGTTTACCGATGCGCCTTCAATTCGTGATGTATTGCTGTTTCCGCACATGAGACCCAAAAGCTAAGGTAAAAACTTCATGTATTCTGTTTGATTGAACATTTATGTTAAATCAAAATGAATCTTTGCGTTTGCGCAGTTCTGTAAACACAAGTACAGGGGATTGACCCTCCAGCCCTAATGTTTTTTGTATATTGATACTTTCAGCTCTGAAAAAAGGATTAGTGGCTCTTTCCTGTTCAATAGTCGAAGGGACTGTGGGTTTATTTTCTGCTCTGAGTTGTTGCACTCCGATCATTTTTTGTTGCAATTGACTATTGCCCGGCTCAACACTGAGTGCAAACCGGCCATTCGTTTGGGTATATTCATGGGTGCAATAAATCCGGGTAGATGGCGGCAAAGCCTTCAATTTCAGTAGCGAATTCCACATTTGTTCTGGCGTGCCCTCGAACAGGCGGCCGCAGCCCATGACAAATAGGGTATCCCCGCAAAACAGCACACAATCTTCAGCAAAATGATAAACAATATGCCCACTGGTATGACCCGGAGTTGAAATGACTCTGGCCATGTGCGAGCCCAGTGAGATGACATCATCTTCGTTAACACCAATATCAATGCCGGGAATCCGGTCCTGATCTGATTGTGCAGCAATAATTTTGCACCCGGTTTTTTGTTTCAGTTCCAGATTACCACCAACATGATCCCAGTGGTGATGAGTATTGAGAATATAAGTGAGCCGCCAGCCTTTTTTTTCTAAAACATCCAACACCGGCTGCGCAAGGGCAGGATCTACAACCGCAGTTTCTGCCGATGCCGGGTCATGCATCAAATAAATATAGTTATCGGTTAAAACCGGGATTTGTATGATGGTCAGCACGTCTTTATGTCCTCAAATCGCCTAGATTAATTATAAAACGGTTACTAACTTAAGCTGGAACAGATAAGATACTTTAATCCGGGTAGAACCCGTCTTCTATAAAATGAGCTAATGTCCAGGGGCAACATTCAGGAAAAACTGCTTTACTGATTTTTGTTTCGCGGGCTGCTTTAATGACGGCGAGTCTGTATGCGTCTTTTATTATTTCATCTAGTGCAGATTTTAATCCGGGGTTTTCATTAAGTGTTTTCTCAAACTGTATTCTTTGTTCGTCTATAGATAATTGCCAGCTTCTCCCGCGTCTCACTTCCTGATACTTCCATTTTAAAAGATGTAACAGCAAGATAGTTAACCGGCTTTCAAGTTCCCGTTTTTCACTTCTGCCCATTGATTCCACTTCTTCAATTAAATTATCAATGTCCAATTCCGAAAACCGGCCATTTCTTAATAACTCGGCCTGTTCTTGTGTCCAGCTGTAAAAGTCTTTTTCGTAACTAATCACTCAATTGCTCCTTTACAAAAGTTGCCTCTGCCGCACAAAGCAATTTACAGCCTATTTTACCAAACTCAGCAATACCCCGGCAGCTACCGCAGACCCAATTACACCCGCAACGTTAGGTCCCATGGCATGCATCAACAAGAAATTATGCGGATTGCTTTCCAGGCCCAGTTTATTAGCAACTCTTGCCGCCATCGGCACTGCTGAAACACCCGCGGCACCGATCAATGGATTTATCGGTGTATCACTGAATTTATTCATGATTTTCGCCATAATAACGCCGGCTGCTGTGCCGATGGCAAATGCAATCGCGCCCAGTGCCAGAATGCCCAGCGTTTCCAATTGCAGAAAGGCTCCGGCACTCAGTTTTGATCCTACTGCCAAGCCTAGGAAAATCGTGACAATATTGATGAGTTCGTTTTGTGCAGTTTGACTCAAACGCTCAACAACGCCGCAAGCATTCATCAAATTACCCAACGCGAACATGCCAATCAGGGGTGTAGCAGAAGGCAAAAGCAAGATCGAAAGAAACAGCAACATTAAGGGAAAAACTATTTTTTCAGTTTTGCTGACTGCACGCATTTGCTGCATTTCGATTTTGCGCTCATCTTCAGTAGTTAATGCACGCATAATCGGCGGTTGAATTAAAGGCACCAAAGCCATATACGAATAAGCCGCTACGGCAATCGCTCCGAGCAGGTCGGGGGATAGTTTTGACGCCACATAAATGGCGGTAGGGCCATCAGCGCCGCCAATAATTCCAATCGCGGCCGCATCTTTTAAGCTAAACTCCAGTCCGGGTACAATATTGAGCGCCAAAGCGCCCAGTAATGAAGCAAAAATACCAAATTGTGCTGCAGCCCCTAATAACAGTGTTTTGGGATTTGCCAGCATAGGGCCAAAATCAGTCATGGCTCCTACACCCATAAAAATGAGTAACGGAAAAATCCCGGCTTTAATACCGAAATAAAGGTAATACAAAATACCACCCTCTTCGGCAATACCCGCAACAGGAATATTACTGAGAATGGCGCCAAAACCTATCGGCAATAACAGCAAGGGTTCAAAACCTTTTTTAATAGCAAGAAACAGTAACAAAAAGCCGACCAGCATCATAAAAGCCTGACCGCCGGTAAAATTGTATATGCCAGTGCTTTGCCAGAGTGAAAGCAGATTTTCCATAGAATGTCTCTTGATAATGTACGTTGTTACAAAGAAATCAAGGCGTTACCGCCGGCTACTGCACCACCCTCCTTGATATGAACAGCACTAACGATACCGGCAAATTTAGACCGCACCTCAGTTTCCATTTTCATTGCCTCCATAATAACAACAACCTCACCTTCCGTAACGGCACTACCCACATCGACAAGGATTTTCAATATATTACCTGCCATAGGCGCGTAAACAACAGCGCCACTACTGGCTATGGGCGCTGCATGGCTTTTATCGGCGGTATCAGGTTGAATCGTGAGTGGCACACCGGCAGGACCGACTGTCACAGTAAAGTTTCTGCCATCCACATTAACAGCGTAAGCCTCCGTGACTGGATCAACAACCGCTGTTTCAGGCGCGTTGTTGGCCGCTGCAAAAGCTTTTGCATCAGGTGCTGCTTCAAATGCCGCGGGATTTCCACGGTTAGCCAGAAACTTCCAGCCGACTTGAGCGAACATACCATTGATTAATGCATCTTCTTCGATATTTTTAGCGAGTTTTACGTTTTCGGCTTTAGCTTTTTCCTGCACCTCGGCAATCAATTTGTCCATTTCCGGCTCTATTAAATCCGCTGGACGACAAGTAATGGGCTGTGCTCCATCCAGTACCCTGTCTTGCAATTGCTTGTTTACAGGTGCAGGGGTTGCACCGTATTCTCCTTTCAATACCCCGGCCGTTTCTTTGGTAATGGTTTTGTAGCGCTCACCATTCATGACATTCATAACTGCTTGTGTACCCACGATTTGTGAGGTGGGAGTCACCAGCGGAATAAATCCCAAGTCTTCGCGTACACGCGGAATTTCATGCATCACCTCATCAAACTTGTCAGTTGCACCCTGCTCTTTCAACTGACTTTCCATGTTGGTCAACATGCCGCCAGGCACTTGAGAAACCAGTATCCGGCTATCCACTCCTTTAAGACTGCCTTCATATTGGCCATATTTTTTCCTGATATCCCTGAAGTAATGCGCGATTTCTTCCAATTTAACCAAATCCAGGCCGGTAGCACGCTCAGTGCCCTCAAGACTGGCAACAATTGACTCGGTTGCGCTATGTCCGTAAGTCATACTGAGTGATGAAATAGCGGTATCGACGTTATCTACGCCAGCTTCGGCAGCTTTAATAATACTGGCCACACTTAAACCGGTCGTTGCATGACTATGTAAATGGATGGGGATTTTGGTGCTTTTTTTCAACCGGCTGACCAGCTCAAAAGCCTCGTAAGGTTTAAGCAATCCGGCCATGTCTTTAATACAGATGGAATGCGCCCCCATATCTTCAATTTGTTTGCCCAAATTGACCCACGTATCCAAAGTATGTACCGGACTGGTGGTATAGGAAATAGCCCCTTGCGCATGAGCACCGGTATTCATGACCGCTTTTACCGCGTGTTCAATGTTACGCATATCATTCATCGCATCAAAGATACGAAACACGTCAATGCCGTTGACAGCACAACGTTCAATAAACTTATCAACCACATCATCGGCATAATGCCGATAGCCTAAAATGTTTTGTCCCCTCAGCAGCATTTGTTGCGGCGTTTTAGGCATTGCCGCTTTCAGCAAGCGCAATCTTTCCCATGGGTCTTCACCCAGATAACGGATACAGGCATCAAAAGTTGCTCCGCCCCATGACTCGATAGACCAATAACCGATCTGGTCCAGTTTTTCACAAATCGGCAGCATATCGTCTATGCGTAAACGGGTGGCTAAGATTGATTGATGAGCATCACGCAAGACAACTTCAGTGATAGCAAGGGGCTTTTTTTTGTCTTTGGCCATTCTTAATATATCTCCATAAAGCTTTGTAGGCTTTTAAAAATTGACCTTTTGGGCCGTTTGAATGCTTTAAATATAAAACAATAGTGGTGAAACGCCACAGGCATCTAACCAAAAATGCTTAACTTTGTTTATGCTTGCTTCGATGCTGATGCACCGCAGCCGTAATCGCTGCAATGATGCTTTTATCAATACCGCTGGACACCGGCGGCGCAGTTACCACCTGAATGGGTGCGTCTGGAAAAAAACGCTGTACCAATGATGACATAATATTGATCGCGATCACCAGCATCGTCAAAAACAGGAATACAATACCCATACCGGCAAACATCAATTCGACTCCGCTACTCATCATTTCTGTCATATCGTCAAACCTTGTATTGAATCTATTGAATCTATTGAAAATCTTGAAACCACAGGTACATTATCCATAAAACCAAGCTCCTAAACAAACTAAACATAACTAACCCCTTAATTTTTGGATCGGCATTGCTATTGAATAATAGCTATCCAATTTACTATAAGCTTTATCAGTTATATCTGAAGGCAGTCAAGGTCGAATCTAAACGACCGTAACTGTATAGAGAGAAAATGTCATGAAAACGCAAAAATAAGAGTTTCAATTTATCACCGGTCTGAAAAAGCTATTTTTCGCAACGCCCACTTGAGCGGCAGTTGGGAAGGGGGGCCAACAGGTGATTTCGAAACGTTTAAAAGCCATCC
This sequence comes from Methylococcales bacterium, assembly GCA_038319065.1. Taxonomy (GTDB): domain Bacteria; phylum Pseudomonadota; class Gammaproteobacteria; order Methylococcales; family Methylomonadaceae; genus Methylobacter_C. Next base: position 6,101 of record JBBQCU010000036.1, on the reverse strand, counting down.
TTACATTTATCGCATCCGGAACGCTCAACGGGATATCGTCTATCGTGCTGATATTTATTCCCGTAGCCAGATAGGGAAAAGTAGCTTCGATCCAAAAGGAGGTGCTTATTCAGGAACGGTGGAAACCCTGGACGGTACTGTGAGTTGTAGAGTGGTAATCGATCCTGATGTGGTGCGCCGGAGTTTTGACTCCACGCCACCAGGAACTCAGCCAGACCTCATCCATGCAGAGGAGTTTTGGGCTACGGAATTCACTGCCGGTTTGCCGGTGCCCACTCGCCTGGAAGACCTTGTCATTTACGAATTGCATGTCGATTCATTGGGGTTTGGCAAATACAAAGCCGGTAACTTGAGTAATGCGATGGAGAAGAAATTTTTAAACCACCTCGTAGACCTCCGTGTGAACGCAATCGAATTGATGCCCCTGGCGGAGTTTAATGGCAATGTCGGGTGGGGGTATGGCAACAGCCACCATTATTGTATTGAATCCAGTGCCGGAGGCCGCGACAAGTACTGCCATTTTGTACGCAAATGCCACAGACGGGGCATCGTCGTAATTCAGGACGTGGTTTACAATCACTACGCCCATGATGCAGAGCGAGCCGAATCGCAATACGACTCGACCACCCCGGAGCAAGATATCTATTACTGGTATGAGGGCCTCTCTTCTGATTACAAGAACCCGGACCGAGGTTATCTCGACAATGGCTCTACCGAACGCACGCCGCGCTATTGGGAGGAAATTGTGCGGCAGCAGTTCATTAACGCCGCCGCCTTTCTCATTGAGGAAATGCACGTCGATGGGCTTCGCGTGGACTTGACCCAGGCGATCGATCGGCAACGCCAATATGGCCGGAGGCAAATCGCGTCTCTTGAAACAAGCCGGATAAGGCGGCAACGAGCCGCTGGGTATGGACCAGTTTTCTGGCGCTCTCTACGATAGCCGTTACAACAAGGTCGTTTACGACGAGGCTGGGAATGCCGGCGGCACTGCAAGGACGATGGTGACAGCCGTCAATGGCTCTCCCCTCGTTGACGCCACGCGCACCGCAGTGGAAGCACGCTCCCGCGTATGCTTCGGGCTATCCTTGCTTTCGGCGGGCACTCCCTTGTTCTTTATGGGCGAAGAAATCGGAGCACAAAAACAGTTTACTTACAATAATTTTCCGCCAGATCGCGAAGACATTCTCGGTGAACGAGACGGGGATGGTAAGAAGCTCTTTCGCTTTTATCAGGAACTTATCAGTCTCAGCTGCCGGCTACGCTCGGTAGGCAGCCACAACATCGATATCCTGCAAAGATGAAACTCCAATCGCGTCATTACTTTCAAGCGGTGGAGCGGAGACGAGGAAGTCATTATCGTAGCAAGATTTTACAATACCGCATTTACAAATGGTTACGTAATCAGGAAGGATTGGCTCGCCATTCCCGACGCCCGGTGGAAGGAGATTTTCAACAACGACGCAGCCATCTATGGTGGCCAGAACATAGGTAATGGCGGTGCCACCATCCCCTCTAGCCAAGGCTGTCTCAACTGAGAAAAAACGGGCAGAACAATCTGCCCGTTTCTTCCAAACAGGTATTGCTATTATTTCGTAGCGGCTTTAGCGGCTTTGAGGTGCGTTACCGCCTCTTCTGCGGATTTAGTAGCGGGTTCCACATGATTCAAATTGCCATGATCAATGGCTTCTTGCAACGACTTGGATGCCGTGTCAATATGCCCTTTTGGCACACTTTTAGCCACTAGAGACGCAGCCAGAGAATGGTCCAGAGCCGCTTTCGCATGTGTGACCAATGCTGGCGCTTTACCAGCTTGCCCTTCCGCTAATGCAGCGTTAGCGTGTTCCAACGCCTGATCAAGATGTTCTTCGGCGAAAACAGTAGTGCTCAGACACAATAACAAACCTGCAAATACAGATGCTAATTTTTTCATTATTCTCTCCTCAGTATTATTTTAGATTATTCAGATTGTCGATACCACTTTTTCAAAAAATTGACTGTAACCACTAACAACATAAGATGGAAAACTCATGGATCAACGGGAGTATTTTAACCACGATTGAATTTATTTTGCAATGCATTGATTAGCCTAAAAATCGCGGCTGTCTAGTTTAAAAGGTAATTCTCTATTTCGACAAGACTCTCCCGAGCAAAACCGAAGCACTCAGGAGGAGCTTTATACATCTGCAGGTACGACCTGCCCTCGCTTCAACTGCCGGATTCAGACTAGCTAATACAATTTTTAAGACTGTATAGTGTCGTTTTTGTTGCCGGAAGAGTGCACAAAATACTCTCCAAGCGTATTTTGTAAAGCACTTGCAAGCAAGCCTTACTTACTCTATAACTGTTGCTACAATTATTATTGGGTTATAGTTTTTAACGATGCGTTTTAAGGAAACAATCAATTATCAATAGCATCTTAATCCGTGCAAATTTTTTTGTATTTTTTCTAGCCTTGTTAATAATATCCGCTATCTTATATCTCATAATCGAACATCATGACTAACAATTGAGGTAACAATCATGACAACAGTGGCAGACCCTATCATCGGCAGCTGGTACAAAGACGTAGAAAACAAACTCAAGTTTAAAGTTGTCGCCATCGACGAAAGTGACGATTCAATCGAAGTTCAATACCTTAACGGTGATATTGGCGAATACGATAATGACAGCTGGTACAACTCAACCTTTGATTACATCGAAGACCCTGAAGACTGGAGCGCACCTTTTGATGACATTGAAAGCGATGATCTCGGCTATTCAGACACTGATGAACACAAGCCCAACCCCGAAGATATGGACATTGATGACTATCTGGAATAGCAAGGATACTATTGCATGAAAATGAGTCCTCAGGAATTTTTAGACTGGCAGTCAAAAAGAATTACCTTGCTGGCCATGTCAGGTGCGGGAAAGACGACATTAGCCAATAAATTACCCAAAGCCAAATGGTTTCATTATTCGGGCGACTATCGGATAGGCACTAAATATTTGCAAGAACCGATTCTGGACAATATTAAACGTCAGGCAATGAGCGTGCCGTTCTTACGTGATTTACTATTGTCGGACTCAATTTATATTTCCAATAAAATAACGGTTGATAATCTTGCTCCTGTTTCCACTTTTCTGGGAAAAGTTGGCGATTCTGCCCAAGGTGGCTTGTCTTTACAGGAATTCAAGCGCCGGCAAAATTTGCATCGTCAGGCTGAAATTGCTGCTATGAATGACGTGCCTGAATTTATACATAAAGCCGAAGACATCTACGGTTATCATCATTTCATTAATGATGCCGGCGGCAGCGTTTGTGAACTGGACAGCCCGGAGGTGTTAGAAACACTGGCACAAAACACATTGATTATATATATCAAAATACCTTCCGCCTTGGAACAAACCATAATTGAGCGTGCCAAAACAGATCCCAAGCCATTGTATTATCGCGAAGCTTTTCTTGATGAAAAACTCGCTGAATTCATGAACCTGAAACACTATACCTCTACCGATGTTATGCCGCCCGATGAGTTTGTTTCCTGGGTTTTTCCTGAGTTATTCAAATCCCGGTTGCCACGCTATCAAGTCATCGCCGATCAGTACGGATATACCATTGATGCAAATGATGCCGCCACCGTTAAGAACGAGGCTGATTTTGTTCAGTTGATTACCGCTGCACTGGCTAAACAGTCATGAACACTTGCGAGCAACCATTATGCCTTTAGTCGCTCACATTGATTTACCTACTTTTCAACGCCTGCACGAAGAAGGAGAAGAAATTTTGGCTCCCGACCGGGCCAGCCAACAGGACATCAGGGAAATGCATATCGGCCTGCTCAATATGATGCCCGATGCCGCATTGGAGGCGACAGAAAGACAATTTTTCCGGCTGGTCGGAGCCTGTAATCAAATCGTTCAATTCCATGTCCATCCCTTTACCATAGAGGGTCTGAAAAGAAGCCCGGAAGCCCAAGCGCATATTGATAAATATTACGAATCCTTTGAAAAAATCAAGCAGGATGGACTGGATGCGCTGATTATCAGCGGTGCCAATGTCACCCACCCCAGGCTGCCCGAAGAAGATTTCTGGCAACCGCTCATGGCCGTTTTTTCCTGGGCTAAATTAAACGTCACCTCTGTGCTCTGCTCATGCCTGGCTACCCATGCTGTCATTCAGTCCTGTTACGGCATTGAGCGCACCCGCTTGCCTGCTAAACGCTGGGGGGTGTTTCCTCACAAACTCATCGACCGGACGCATCCTTTGGTTGCAGAAATTAACACCCGCTTTGATGTGCCTCATTCCCGTTTTAATGAAATATTTCAAAGCGACATGGAACGATGCGGACTTAAGGTTCTAGCTGCCAGCAAAGAAGCCGGAGTACATCTCGCGGTGAGTCCCGATGGCTTTCGCATTGTGTTCTTTCAGGGTCATCCCGAATACGATGATATTAGCTTGTTAAAAGAATATAAAAGGGAAGTCATGCGGTTTTATCGTGGGGAAAGAAACGACTATCCGCCCTTTCCAGAACATTATTTTAGTGAAATTGTGCAGAAAATTTTTTCCGGTTATGAGCAACATGTCAGATCGGTCAAACATTCCGGCAAAGCACTGGATGAATTCCCCGAAGCTCAAGTGCTGGAGCATATTGACAACACCTGGAAAGATACAGCAAAAGCTGTTTTCAACAACTGGCTGGGCAAAATATATCAACTGACCAATCAGAATCGGCGCTTGCCTTTTATGGATGGCGTAGACCCGAATAATCCCTTGGGACTTTAGATGCACAAGAAATTTTTGCAGCAAGCCATTGCTTTGGCGGTCGACAATGTCACCTCGGGCGCGGGTGGTCCCTATGGTGCGATTATTGTAAGAGAGTGTCAGCTGATAGCCGCCAGCGGCAACAAGGTTACCTGCACAATTGATCCTACCGCTCATGCAGAGATTGCGGCAATCCGTCTGGCTTGTCTAAAGCTTAATGATTTCCAGCTTCACGATTGCATTCTTTACACCAGTTGCGAGCCCTGTCCTATGTGTTTAGGTGCAATCTATCGCAAGGGAGGAAACCGCGGGCTACACAGAGGAGAGGCGAGCCTGGATTGGCGACGGTCTATGGGGATTTGAATGGTGGATCTGCCTTAAATTTGGCTAACAAGCCCATCCGCTGGGTGATGACATAGATCAGATGTTCCGGCTTAAGGCCAACGTGGTGGACTTTTCGTTGTCTCATAGACCCAAAATCATTAATTTTCCGGCACCAGGCCAAGCCTTCCCGTATCGGCTTTAGCCGATGTTGCAGTGGCAGATGGTTTTGAGTTTGGTTTGCGCGTGAGATCATGGCGCACCTCCCTGCGGAGGGAGACGGCGCAAGAATGAGCGGTTTGCGCGCCAGGATTTCGATGATAATCATCGCAGCACCGCAATCTGGACAGACGAAGGCCGGCTGAACCTCTTTTACCGGCACATCGGCCATAACCTCCTTGGGCTCCTGGGTAGGGGCAACAGTTAACAATTCGCGCACCTTTGCAAGACGGTCACGGCGGCCGGCATTAGCGAGCAACCCAGAGTGCCGGATACGGTGAAAGCCGCTGGGCAGAACGTGCAGCAGGAAGCGGCGCATGAACTCGTCGGTCGTGAGCGTCATGGTTTTATGACGGGTCTTGCCCTTGGCCCGGTAAACTTTCCAGCGGAAGGTGACGCCGCGCTCGTCCAGGGCAATCAGGCGTGAGTTGGCGATCGCCACCCGATGGGTATAACGCGACAGATAAGCCAATACCGCCTCTGGCCCTGCAAACGGGCGTTTGGCGTAGACCACCCTTTCGCACTTTTTAAGCGGCGCGAGCCAGTCGGCGAAGGCTGACGCGTCAGTTAGATGGGCATATTCACCAAAGAACTGCAATTGTCCTGCGGCATGCGCTTTGCTGAGTTCTTCCAGAAAGCGCCGTCGAAACAGCCGTGACAGCACGCGGACCGAGAGAAAGAAGCCTGGCTTGCAACTGACCCATCGCTCACCATCCAAGGATAACCCGCCGCCGGGAACGATGCCATGTACATGCGGATGATGCGTTAACGCCGATCCCCAGGTAGGGAGCACCAGGGTTGCCCCGATCTGTGC